>DAOTUC010000072.1:0-9999 GCA_034437315.1 Anaerolineae bacterium | reverse complement strand
CAACTCAGACCGCATGCGACGTCTGGCAGATCAAGCCCTTGAGATAGGCCCCTTCCGGGAAGGTGAGCGCGACGGGATGATCGCTTCCCTGGGCCAGGTAACCGATGATCTGCGCCTCCCTTCCAGCGTCCAACGCGGCGCCGAAGACGATTTTCTGGAAGAGATCGGCCGAGATCGCACCGGAGCAAGAGGTCGTGAACAGCACGCCGCCGGGGCGCAACAGTTGGAACGCCAGCAGATTGACGTCCTTGTAGGCCCGCGTCGCTTTCTTGACCTCGCGTCCGCTCTGGGCGAACTTGGGCGGATCAAGGACGACGAGGTCGAAGCGGCGACCCTCGGACCGATAGCCGCGTAAGACGCTGAAGACGTCGCCCTCCACACATTCGACGATCTCATCGCAGACGGCGTTGAGCGCGAAATTCTGGCGGGCGAGGTCCAGCGCCTCCGCCGAGCTTTCCACCAACGTCACGCGGCGCGCGCCCCCTCGCGCCGCGCGGACGCCAAAACCCCCGGTGTAGGCGAAAGCATCCAACACGTCGGCCCCTTCGCAGTAGAAAGACGCCCTGGCGCGATTATCCCGTTGGTCCAGATAGAAACCGGTCTTATGGCCCTGCCGGACGTCAATCAAGAAACGATGACCATCCTCAATGATTTTCAACGGTTCGGGCGGCCCCTCCCCCCACAGGAGGCCGGTTTGCGGATCAAGCCCCTCCTTGGCCCGCACGTCGACGTCGGAACGCTCGTAGACGCCGCGCAGGCCGTCCACCAGTTCAGCGAGCAGGTCGACCAGTTCCCGCTTCCACCGGACGACGCCCAGCGTCAGGAACTGGGCGACCAACCATTCGCCGTAGCGATCCACGATGAGGCCGGGCAGATAGTCGGATTCGGCGTGGACCAGGCGGTAGGCGTCGGTGGCGGGCGCTGTGGCAAGAGATTGGCGGGCGCGGATGGCGCGCTCAAGCCGTCGCCGCCAGAAGGCGCGATCCACCTGCTCTTCTCGCTCCCACGTCAGCAGCCGGACCCGGATCTGCGAGCGGCGGTTGAGATACCCCCGCGCCAGCCAGTTGCGCCCCGCATCCAGCACATCGACGACGTCACCGTCAGCCGGATCCCCCTCCATGCCGCCGATAGCGCCCGAAAAGATCCACGGGTGACGTTGCAACACCGGCTTGGCGCGGCGGCGCTTGAGGATGACGGCTGCTTCTGAGGTCATTGGAGCACGCCTACCGCTCGGCCCGCCTTCTCGAAGATGTCGAGTGCGTAGGCGATGTCCTCCTCCGCATGGGCGGCGGTGACGTTCGCCCGCAACCGGGCCAACCCCACCGGGACGGCGGGCGAGACGACCGGCAGAACGAACAGATTTTCTTCCTGGCACAATTTGGCCATCTGATAGGCCTTCTCGTCCTCGCCGCAGATGATGGGTACGATGGGCGTCTCGCTGTGGAGGGTGTCGAATCCCCGCGCCTTGAGGCCGTTGAGGAATAGATCGACGTTCCGTTGTAGCACCTGCACGCGCTCAGGCTCCTCCTCAATTACCTCGAACGAGGCCTTCGCTGCGGCGGCCTGGGCTGGCGGGAGCGCCGCTGAAAAGACGAAGGCTCGCGCGGCATGCTTGAGATAGGTGATGATTTCCTCATCCCCGGCGACGTATCCGCCGACGCTGGGAATGGTCTTGGACAGCGTGCCCATCTTGAGATCGATACCCCCCGTCATGCCGAAATACTCCTCAATGCCGTGGCCCGTCTCTCCCAGAACGCCCACGCTGTGCGCTTCGTCCACCATCAGCAGCGCCTCATATTCGCGGCATAACCGGCTGACCGCCGGCAAGTCGATGACGTCGCCGTCCATACTGAAGACCGCGTCCACGACGACCAATTTCCCGGCCTCAGGATCGGCCTGTTTGAGCCTGCGTTCTAGCCCGCTCATATCGTTGTGCGGGAAGCGCAGAAATTTGGCCTGGCTGAGCAAACATCCATCCACGATGCTGGCGTGATTGAACTTATCGCAGATGACGACGTCGTTGCGCCCCACCAGGGCGGCCACGGTCGTCAGGTTGGTGACGTATCCGCTGGAGTAGACGATGGCGGCCTCGGTCTTTTTGAAGCGCGCGATGGTCTGCTCGAGCTCGTTGTGCAGCGGAAGGGTGCCGGCCAGGATGCGGACGCCGTGGGTGCCCGATCCGTAGCGCTCGACCGCCTCCTGGGCGGCGGCGTCAATCTTGGGATGCCTCAGGAGATCAAGGTAGCTGTAAGATGCGAAATTCAGCATCCGCCCCCTCTCGGTCGTGACCCACGCGCCATCCAGTTCCTGGAGGGGCTGGAGATAGAAATACAATCCCGCGTCGCGGGCCTGACGCACTTTCTGGTTCATCTGGTCGATGCGATTCTTAATTGGACCCATGTAATTTTCCTTTCTGTATGCTGACTCACTCATTCGCCGATTCGCTGACTCGCCCTTTCGCTTCATCGCCTCATAAAGCGGCGGATCACCTGCGCCTCGGTAGGCACGACCAGACGGTCGCCCAGCTCCAATTCATTGTAAGGCTTATCCCAATCCTCGCGGGTGGGACGGGGGACGACGTTGATCTCAGCGCCGGGCTTCACATATCGCTGCTTGACGTAAGCCTGGCCGACCAGGTAGCCCTCGGTATCCATCGCACAGGAGGTCACCTGGCCAATCACGCGCCCCCGGCTGTCAGTGATCACGTCCTGTTGTTTAGGGACTCGCACCCCCTTTTCTTTGATGCGGAAGCGAGCGATGACCATACGATCGGACATCGACTGGCTCTGCAGGGCGTGCTCAATGTAGGGCTGCCGGCCGACGAAGAAGGGTTTGTGCAATTTGACGTATCCCCCGAACCCGGCGTCGTCGGGTCGTAGATCGAGCGGGCCGGCCAACTCGTGACCATACAAGGGCAACCCGGCTTCGATGCGCAAGCTATCTCGCGCGCCCAACCCGACGGGCCGTAGGCCATAGGGCGCGCCGATTTCTATCAACCGCTCCCACAATATCTGCATCGCGTCGGGATGGACGAATATCTCGTAAGCCATCCGCTCGCCGGTGTAGCCAGTGCGGGCAATGATGAGATCGAAGACGCCGCCGGGGACGCGGTCAGAGGGGATCCGCGCTTCCATCACCTCCGTCCGTTTCAGGGTCAATAGACGGCCCTGGATTTCGGCGACGGCTTCGCGCACCCGCGCGCGCGAATCATCAAGCAGGGCGAGAAGAATATCGCGGGCGCGCGGCCCCTGGAGCGCGAGGTCGGCGAGCCAGGCGTAACTCGCGGCGGGATCGTGGAGGTCCTTGAGATCCGCCTGGAAGCTAGGTCGCGCCCAGGCCCGTTGATTATCAAGTCGCGCCTCTCCCCGGTTCACCGCCTGAAGCCAGGCCCAATCCTTATCCGTGTTGGCGGCGTTGACGACGAGCAGGTAACGGGCCGGGCTGAGTTGGTAGATCATCAGATCGTCGATGACGCGGCCGTCGGGAGCCAAAAGGTAGGCGTATTGCGATTCGCCGGGGCGCAGGGCGTTGACGTCGTTGGTGACGACTATGTTGAGGAAATAGGCGGCGTGCGGGCCGCTGGCCTCCAGGATGCCCATGTGGGAGACGTCGAAGAGGCCGGCCGCGCCGCGCACCGCTCGATGCTCGTCGCTGATGGACGTGTACCAGAGGGGCATTTCCCAACCGGCGAAAGGGGCCATCTTCGCGCCGTGACTGACGTGCCAATCGTAGAGCGGCGTGCGCCGGAGTGGGCGCTCCTCCGCTGCGTGCTCCTCCGGTGGGCGCTCCTCCGGTGGGCGCCATTCGAATGCGGGGAGAGGATCGCCCTCGGGCTCGTCGTAATCCACAGCGTTCAAACCGATGAAATAGGGCTTATGAGAGACTGGCGGTGTGAATGACTTGTCCGGGGTCTCCAGTTCCGGCGATGGTTCGTCAATCGGTCCCAACTCCCGCACGACGACCGGGCCGGGCAATTTGGCCCAGAGGTCAGACTCGTCGAAGCGCACGTAGCCATCGGAAAGGTCGCGCAACCAGGCGATAACTCGGCGGACGCGCTCGGTGGGCATGATGAGGTGGTAGCGATTGTGACGAAAACCAGGGCGCTGGAGCAGGCAGCGGCTCATCACGCTGCCGTCCGGTTCCAACAACGTCACCGCTTTCCAATTGCCCTGCTCCAGGTCGTCGATATCGATGGGCGTGATCTGCTCAATGAAAGAGGCGGCCAGATTGCTCTCGACCTCAACCAGGGTGTGCGCGCCCTCGCGCTCCCGCATTTCCACCGCCAAACAATGGTGGGGATAACCGCTACAGGGCAACTCAAAGTCGATACCCGCTTCCTGAGCTAATGCTGCGACCTCTTCACGCAACGCCTGCAAGACGTCGAAAGCAATCTTGCCCCGGTAGGCGACGCCTCGCCCGGTCTTGTAGACAAAGGGCGCAATCGCTCGCATCGCGCGCGCGATGATGTCGCCGATCTGCGCCATCTCCGGCTCGCGCAGGCCCCGTTGGGTGACCCACGGCGTCCCCAGACGGATGCCGCTGGGGTAGGCGGCGGTCCTATCGCCGGGAATCGTATTTTTGTTGACCACAATCCCTATGAGGTCCAGAATCGCCGCTGTGACGCCGCCCATCAACGGCGTGTCGTCCCCCCCGCGGATCGTCTTGCAATCCAGCAATAACATGTGGGTATCGGTGCCGCCGCAGGGCACCCGCAGGCCGCGCTGGGTCAGGGCGCGGGCCAGCGCGACGGCGTTGGCGACCGTCTGGTGTTGGAGTTGTCGAAACTGTTCGGTTCGCGCCAGTTCGAAGGCAGTCGCGATAGCTGCAAATTTATTGACGTGAGGCCCTCCCTGAAGACCAGGGAAGACCGCGCGGTCGATCTTGTGCGCCAGCAGCGGTTTAGTGGTCAAGATACAGGCACCGCGCGGGCCGCACAACGTCTTATGGGTGGTGAACGTGATGACGTCGGCGTAGCCTAACGGGGTCGGGAAAGCGCCAGCGATGACCATGCCGGCGACGTGGGCGATGTCGGCCAAGAGACATGCGCCGACCTGATCGGCGATCTGACGGAACTTCTGCCAGTTGGGCAAACGAGGATAAGAGGTATAGCCAGCGATGATCAACTTAGGCCGATGTTCTAACGCCAACGCCTCAATCTCGTCGTAATCGAGCAATTCCGTCTTCTCATTGACGTGATAGGAGACGACGTTGTATAGTTGGCCCGATAGGTTGACCGGGCTGCCGTGGGTCAGGTGTCCGCCGTGAGGCAGCGCCATGCCGAGAATGGTATCACCCGGTTTGAGCAAGGCCTGTTGTACAGCGACGTTGGCCGGCGCGCCAGAGAGCGGTTGCACGTTAACGTAAATTTGCTCAGCCGAGATCTCGTCGGTGGCGAACGCCTCGGCGCAGCGGCGGCGGGCCAGCGACTCGATCACGTCGGCGTATTCGACGCCCCGGTAATACCGTTGGTCGCCGTAGCGCCGGTAGAGCGCCAGGTGGTACTCGTAATCCAGGATTTCCGCCTCAGACAGCCAATGGGTCTCCGGGTTGGGGTAGCCCTCGGCGTAGATATTCATCAGCGCCGATCCAAGCGCCTCCCGCACCGCATGGGGCGAGCTGCTTTCGGAGGGGATCATAATCAGCTTTCGAGCCTGACGCTCTTCCTCCAGTTCGATGAGATGGGCGACAGCCGGATCTAAAGTCTCTAAGTTTCCTCGGAATAAAAAATCATCTTGGGACATCAAGGCCTCCAGGTAAAATTGAGAATTGAAAATTGAGAACTGAGAGATGAGAACAGGAACATTGTACACGTCTACTGCCCAGTGTCAAGCAGCGTTTGACAATTGTGATAGCGTGATGTAAAATACGCCCAGTTAAACAATTGGCCATGGGGTGTGGGGGAGAGAACGCCAATTATTATTGAAGGCGGGCGCCGAAGGGGCAAGCCAATGTGATAAAGCTGGTCGCATTGGCTAAACTCTCAGGCCGCAGGACCCCACATCCTAGCGGCTCCTCTGGAAAGACCTCCGGAAGCACGTATCCGTGGGCGCCGAAGGGGCAAAGCTCGGCATATGTCGGGAGGAATCTCTCAGGTTAGCAGACAGGGGACACACAGCTCGTCGTGTTTGTGTGTCCCTTTTTGTTGTGTCCCTAACCTAGCAGAGCTAAAGCCAAAAAGGAACCGTTGACCACCAAATTCTTGCTCGCTGTGCAAGGATTCTGTTGGTTAGGCCCTAGCTCGGGAGATCAGCGCCTCGCGCGTGCTTTGGCAGTCGTCCGGCATCGTACCTACCGGGCTATGGAAATTCCCAAAAACCGCTTCGGTCGCCAACGATTGCCGATGCGACGCCTGTATTGCCTGACCTACAGATTGGTTGATAGCGCCTACCCAGTGAAAATCTTGTTTTTTGTACAAGAATTTTGCACACGGTGACCTTATTGGTTCCGGCTCGTCCGGGATAGGGTTTCCGATCCAGAAACCCTCGTTTTTTCGGTTCCGATTTGACCATTACTCAATAGGAGGTTGATCTATGTACAAGAAGTTGTTTATCCCCGGGCCAACCCACGTGCGGGAGGAAATCCTGCAGGCCCAAGCTGAACCGATGATCGGCCATCGCTCCCAGGAGTACGCCGATCTTCAGGCCGACGTGACCCCCAAGCTGCAGAAAATGCTTTACACCGAGCAACGGGTCTATCTCTACGCCTCATCCTCAACCGGTGTGATGGAAGGCTCGGTGCGCCAGGCCTCGAACAAGAAGGTGCTGAACACCGCTTGCGGCGCGTTCTCCAAGCGGTGGCATCAGATCACGGCCGCTAATGGCGTGCCGTGCCACAAGATTGAGGTGCCGATGGGACAAGCCATCACCCCGGAATTGGTGGATGAGGCGTTATCACAGGACGATTACGACGCCGTCACCGTGGTGATGAATGAAACCTCGACCGGCTTGCTCAATCCGGTGGCGGACATCGCCGCGCTGGTGCACGAAAAATACCCCGACGTCTTGATCCTGGTCGACGCTGTCAGTTGTATGGCCGGCGAGAAGATCGAATTCGACGCCTGGGGCCTGGACGTCTGCCTGGCCGGCGTGCAGAAATGCTTCGCCCTGCCGGCGGGCTTGACCGTCTGCGCGGTGAGCGACCGAGCCCGCGAGCGGTCTCAGCAGGTGGAGAATCACGGGTATTACTTCTCCTACGCCCAGATGGATAAGAAGTACGAAAAGCACCAGACCCCGGCGACGCCGGCCATCAGCTTGATCCAGGCGCTCAACGCGCAGATGGACGACATCCTGGCGGAGGGTTTGGAACAGCACTGGGAACGGCACAAGGAGATGGCCGCTTACGTCCAGGATTGGGCGCGGCGTTACTTCGCCCTCTACTCGGATGAAAACTACCTGTCGAACACCGTGACCAACGTCGAGAACACGCGCGGCATCAGCGTCGCCGACCTCAACAAGGCGTTGGCCGAGCGCGGGGCGATGATCTCCAATGGTTACGGCGACCTCAAGGAAAAGTGCTTCCGCATCGCGCACATGGGCGATTTGACCCTGGACGACCTGAAGTGGCTCACCGGAGAGATTGAGGACATTCTAGACTTATAGTCGCTGGTATGTCGGTAGATTGGTATATGGGTAAATTGGTTATCAACTCACCGGTACGCCGATATACCGATCTACCAATATCCAACCATAGGAGGTTTGACGATGAAGGTGATTGTTTGTGACCCAACCGATCCCCAGGCCATCGCGACGATGCAGGAAGCGGGGATTGAGGTTGACGTACGAGACGATATCACGTTGGAAGAATTAGAAACGATCATCGCCGATTACGACGGGATGGTCGTCCGCAGCCGGACCAAGGTGCGCGAAGCGCTGATCGACAAAGCGGACAATCTGAAAGTCATCGTCCGGGGCGGCGTGGGCCTGGACAGCATCGACGTGGCGTACGCCGAATCGAAGGGCATTGACGTGCGCAATACGCCGGCCGCTTCGTCCAATTCGGTGGCGGAATTGACCATCGGTTTCCTGCTGGCATTGGCCCGCCCCATCGTGCAGGCGGCGCTCTCGATGCAGGAGGGCAAGTGGGAAAAGAAGCAGATGAAGGGCGCGGAACTGGCAGGCAAGACGCTGGGCCTGATCGGTTTCGGGCGCATCGGCAGCCTGGTGGGTGAGAAGGCCCACGCGCTGGGGATGGACGTGCTTTTCTACAGGCGCACGCCGACCGAGGTCGATTTCGCCGAGCAGGTCGCGCTGGATGATCTGTTGGCGCGCTCCGACTACATATCGCTCCACGTACCCCATACCCCCGCCACCCATTACCTCATCGACGCCGAGGCCATCGAGAAGATGAAGGACGGCGTCTACATCGTCAACTGCGGGCGCGGCGGCACCCTGGACGAGGCGGCGCTCTACGAGGCGGTCAAGCAGGGCAAGGTCGCCGGGGCGGCGCTGGACGTCTTCGAGGACGAGAAAGAGGAGCGCGGCAAGCGCTTTATGGACCTACCCCAGGTAATCTGCTCGCCCCACATGGGCGCGGGGACGTCAGAGGCCAAGGCGCGGGTCGGCGAAGAGGTCGCCCAAACCGCGATTGAGTACGCAGGTTAGGGCCTAACCGCTAGGATTCTTGCACGGTGAGCAAGGATTTGCCGTTAGTGTGCTTTTTGAGTTCTGGCTTTGCCAGGTTAGGAGATTAGTATGGCGACGATTCAACCTTTCAGAGGCGTGCGCTACAACCCCGATAAGATTGACGACCTGTCCACCGTCATCAGCCAGCCCTACGACCGGGTGCGGCACGGTTTGCAGGATAAGTATTATGACCTGAGCCTCTACAACGTGGTGCGCATCATCAAGGGCCGGGAACAGGCCGACGACGACGAACAGAACAACGTCTACACCCGGGCGCGCGATTACTACCAGACCTGGCGACAGGAGGGCGTGCTGATGCGGGAGGAGACCCGCGCGCTCTACGTGCTCCACCAGTCGTTCACCATGCCCGATGGGACCCAGAAGACGCGCCACGGGCTGGTCGCAGCTTTCGAATTAAGCCGCTTCGAAGAGGGCGTGGTCCTGCCTCACGAACGAACGCTCTCCGGCCCCAAGGTGGACCGGCTCAACCTGATGCGGGCCGCCCAGGCCAACTTCGGCCACATCTTCATGCTCTATCCCGGCGACCGGATCAACGAGTTGCTGGGGACGGCTATCCGGGGGCAAGCGAGTTTTGAACTACGGGAGATGTTCGAGAGCGACGTGACGCAGAAGTTCTGGCCGGTGACCGATCCCCAGGTGATCCAGGCCGTCGTCGAGGAGATAGCCCCCCGGGAAAACCTGATCATCGCCGACGGGCACCACCGGTACGAGACCGCCCTCAATTACCGGGACGAGATGCGGGAGAAACACCCCGACGCGCCATCCAACGCCGGTTTCAACTACCGGATGGTGACGATGGTCAGCATGGAAGATCCAGGACTGGTCATCCTGCCGACCCATCGCCTCATCCACTCCTATGGCCAGATGAGCGGCCCGGAGGCCCTGCAAGCGGCTGAAGCCTATTTCGAGGTCAAGCCGGCGGCGAATCGGGCGGCGATGGAGGCTGCACTCGCCGAGGCCCAGGTCGGGCAGCCGCGCTTCGGCTTCTACGACGGGCGCTACGCGGTACTGACGTTGCAAGATCCCGCTGTGCTGGAACGGCTGATGCCCGAGCGCGACGTGGCCTGGCGCTTGCTGGACGTCACGGTGTTGCACGAGTTGTTCATCGAGCGGGTGCTGGACATCAGCAAAGAGGCGGTCGAGAACAAGGAGAACATCGAATATCTGCGTGATCCACAGATGGGGTATGACGCGGTCGACGAGGGCGAGGCCCAGTTCCTGATGGTGATGAACCCAACGCGGATGGAACAGGTGCGAGCCTGCACGGCGGCGGGGGAGAAGATGCCGCAAAAATCCACCGATTTCTACCCCAAGGTCATCAGCGGCCTGGTGATGTTGCCCATCGGTGTGGACGAGC
>DAOTUC010000071.1:0-14703 GCA_034437315.1 Anaerolineae bacterium | reverse complement strand
TTTTTAAAGCGCGGAAAACGGGTTGAGAGATCGCCATTTTACCACAAAGTGAGGGAATTAGGCGAAAGTGTAGAACGGACGTGCTTTTCGGCCAAGACACCCCGGCGGCGTCACCGGCCAGGGCTCCGTTCTATGGGGCTATAGTTTGGCTTTTAACTGGATTCAGCGTAGACCTGCACGTCGTCCTGGAGCACGCCCGGCTCCAACCAGGTCTCCAGGCGCTCGCCGACCGGGATGATGGCGGGTTGGCGAGAGCGGCCGTTGGCGCCCACGCGGCGCAGCTTTTTCTTCGCCGCCAGTTCGCTGTCGTAGACCCGCTTGATGCCATCGCCCATCGCCTGCTCGATGTCGCGGATGTTGCGCACCAGCCGGTGGGCGCCGATGATCTCGACCGAGGCCGCCTGGTCGCTGCCCCACATGGCCCGATCCAGCGTGACGTGCCGCTCCACGAAACTCGCGCCCAGGGCCACGGCCGCCCACGTGGGTGCCAGGCCCACCTCGTGCCCCGAGTAGCCGATGGGCACGCCCGGATATCTTTCCCTGAGCGTGGAGATCATCCGCAGGTTCAGCTCGTTCACCGGGCAGGGATAGGCCGACGTGGAATGGGCGATCAACAACCGGTCGGTGTTGATGGCCGCCACGGCTGACTCGATCTCCGCCATGGTGGACATTCCCGTGGAGATGATCAGCGCTTTGCCCGTCGCCTTCATCTTCCCCAGTAACGCGTGATCGGTCAGCGAGGCCGAGGCGGCCTTATAAACGGGCGGGTCGAATTGCTCGATGAAGTCCACCGCGGCCTCGTCCCAGCACGAGGCCAGCCAGGTGATACCCCGCTCCTCGCAAAACCGGTCGATCTCGGCGTATTGGTCCGCGTCGAACTCGATGTGGCGCCGGTACTCGATGTAGGGCATGCGGCCCCACGGCGTATCTCGCTCGACGTACCACTGCTCGTAGGGCACGCACAGTTCCGGCGTGCGCTTCTGGAACTTGACCGCGTCACAACCGGCGAAGATGGCCCCCTCGATCATCGTCTTCGCGGTATCCAACGAGCCATTGTGGTTGATGCCGATCTCGGCGACGACGTACACCGGCTCGCTGTCGCCTACGTAACGATCTCCAATTTTGACCTTAGTGCCATTCAACATGATGACCTCCCTCGCTTAGGAAGACGTCCTGGTCGGTGGACGTCTCGACTCGTATCGCTTTCGCAGCGATGATAAACTCGGCTAAATCCCGGAACGCGCCATGTCCGCCCCTGTGGGGACAGATGTAGTCCACCATCCCTTTGACGAAGTGAATGGCGTCGCTGGGGCAGGCTGAAAACCCCACGACTTGCATCACCTCGATGTCGTTCACGTCGTCCCCGATATAGGCGACCGCTTCCGGGGCCAGGGCGCGCCGCGCCAGGATGTCCTGTAGCAACGTGGCCTTATCCTTTACGCCCAGGTGGATCTCGGTGATCTGTAACTTATTCGCCCGTCGTTGGAGCGAAGGGGACAGCTCGCCGGTGATGATGCCTACCTCGACGCCGGCCAACTTGTACAGCCGCTCCACCCCCATGCCATCCCGGATGGAGAAACGCTTCATCTCCTCACCCCGCTCGGAGTAGTAGACGCCGCCGTCGGTCAGCACGCCGTCGCAATCGGTCAACACCAGTTTTATTCGTCCCGCCTTGATCTGTAAATCCCTTTGCTGTGCCAGTACGTTCACCATACGGTCCATCCTCCATCGACCACCAGGTTGGCGCCGGTCATGTAGCGCGATTCGTCGCTGGCCAGGAAGACTAGGGCGCCCTGGTAGTCGTTCGGTTGGGCCATGCGCCCCAGGGGCGTCTTGGCCGCGTATTGGGCGATGAAATATTCCGATTGTCCGTTCTGCACCCCGCCAGGCGAGAGGGCGTTCACCCGCACGCCGGCCGGCCCCCAGTAGGCCGCCAGGTATTTGGTGAACGCGATCACCGCCCCTTTGCTCGTGGGGTAGGCTGGGGATTTGTAGAACGGCTGTTGGCCGTCGGGCGTGCGGTAGAGCGATTGGTCGGGCGCTACGACGCCGTAGGTCGAGGCGACGTTGATGATGCTGCCAGCCCCTTGCCGGGCCATCGGCGCGCCGATGATCTGGGAGCACAGGTAGACGCCGGTGACGTTCACGTTCATCGACCGCTGCCACATCGCCAGGGGATAGTTCTCGAAGCGCGATTGCTCGGCCGCCAGCGCGGGCGTCTCGAACTTGTCGTTGACAGCGGCGTTGTTCACCAACACGTCCACGTGCTTGAACTCCAACAGCATCACCTCCAGCACCGTCCGGATATCCTCCGCCGAGGTGACGTCCATTGGAACGCTGATGGACGGGGTGGGGAGTTCGTCGACCAGGTTCCAACACGTCTCCTCGTCCAGGTCACACGCGACGACGCTGGCCCCGGCCTCGGCCAGCGCCCGGCAGTGTTGCTGGCCCAACAGGCCCGCCGCGCCGGTGACGACGGCCACTTTTCCTTGCAGGGAAAACACGTTGATTCCCGCCTTTCACCCGCCTTTCACCATCACGTCTTTCGGAACACCGGCTGAACCGGCGCGCCCTTCAGGTAATCGGCCACATTGTCCTGTGCTACCGCTTTCTGCAGGATGGGCAGGACCTCGCTGTAGGCGCTGAGGATGTGCTCGACGTCCTCGCTGGTGTGCGAGAAGCATATATTGTGGAATCCCGACCACAGGACGCCGCGCTTGATCAGTTCCTGCTGGACCAGCGACTTCATCAGCAGGGGATCGCCGGCCGCCGCGTCGAAGGTGACGAGGGTCCGGGCCGGGTGTCCTTTGCAGCGGGTGTAATGGTCGATCTTCAATTCCTGGGCCATCTTGTTGTAGTTTTCCTGGATCGTGCGCCCCTGCTGCGCCAGGTAGCCGGGCACGTTCTTCTCCCGGATCTCGTTCACCGTGGCTACGACGGCCGCCAGCGACAGGGCCTCGCCGCCGAAGGTGGAGAAGAAGAAGACCTCCTCGTCCAGCAACTGCATCACGTCCTGCCGGCCCGTCAAGACTGAGATCGGCATGCCGTTGGCGATGGCCTTGGAATAGCAGGCCAGGTCGGGCGCCACGTCGAAATATTCCTGCGCCCCGCCGACGGCCCAGCGGAAACCGGTCCACATTTCGTCGAAGATGAGCAACACGCCGGCGTCGGCGCACAGTTCCTGGAGGTGGGGGAGGAAATCGTCTTGCGGCCAGTCGAAGACCATGGGTTCCAGGATGACGCAGGCCGTGTCGTCGTCCAGATGCTGGGCCACCGAGTCGAGGTCGTTGTACTCGAAGGTGCTCACCAGGTCCTTCACCGCCTGGGGCACGCCCCGGTTGCGGGGCGTGACGCCGATGTACCAGTCGTGCCAGCCGTGGTAACCGCAGCAGAGCACCTTGTCCCGCCCGGTGTAGGCCCGCGCCAGCCGCACCGCCGCGCAGGTGACCTCGCCGCCCGTCTTGCTGTAGCGCACCGCCTCGGCGTTGGGGATGACCTCGCGGACCAGCTCGGCGACCTCGACCTCCAGCGGGTGCACCAGCGAGAAGGTGATGCCGTCGGCGAGTTGCTGTTTGATGGCCTCGTCCACCCGCTCGTAGGCGTAACCGAGGGAAAGTGGGCCGATGCCGGCGTTGAAGTCGACGTACTCGTTGCCATCGACGTCCCACACCCGCGCGCCCTTGCCTCTCTGCAGGTACTTGGGCGCCACGCCGTTGACGTATTGGGTGGGCCCTTTCGCCAGCGTCTGGGAATAGGCCGGAATCAACCCCTCGGCGCGGGCGAATAGCTCGTTCGATTTCGTGATGTCGGGATACCGACCGTTGAATTGTACACCATTTGACATAATGATCTCCTGAAGTCTTGGGTTACTTGCTATGAGTTGTCACGCAGAGATTCTCAGAGTGTTTCACGGCGCCACACAGATTTCCACTTAAAGCACCAGGACCGAGTTCTTGATGGAGGGGAAGGGCGTCGGTACGTACCTGTCCGCCGTTTGATCGTTTTGCCACGCCGCCTGGTCGATGAGGTAGCGGAACTCGTATTCTTGGTCTACGTCGAGATCGAGGGTCACGGTGAAGTCGCCGCTCTTGAGCTTCTTCATCGGCGTGGCCGTCGTCTCCCAGTCGTTGAAATCACCCACCACGTGAACGGTTTCCGCCTCCTCGGCCTGCTCGCCCGACAGGCGAAAGGTCACCTTGCATTCGGGTCTGGATTTCAAGAATCGCTTTTTGATGCTCATTTTACGCCTCCTTTTTACTTTTACTCTATGCTTTGCCACGTGTGTCGGATCCGCGCGGCGATGTGGTCCCCGGTGAACCCCTCACTTTTCAAGACGTCGTCCAGCAGCGCCGGTTGGAACCAGCGGTTTTCCAGGGCGATGGGCAGGACGTCGACGCTGAGTTGTCGCTGCACCAGGCATTCGCTGACGATGGAGAAGAGTCCGCCGGTGACGAAATGGTCCTCCACGGTGACGAGCAGGCGCGTCTCCCGGGCCGCGCCCCCGATGGCGGCCTCGTCGATGGGTTTGACCGTGCGCAGGTTCAGCAGGCCCACCGATAGCCCCTCCTCCTCTAGCAGCGCCCTGGCCTCCCAGGCCTGGGCGAACAGGGTCCCGTAGACCAGGATCGTCACGTCCTCGCCCCGCGCCAGCACCTCCGCCCGGCCGATCTCGAAGGCTGTGTCGTGATCGACGCAAGCCAACAACCCAGTGTGCCGGATGTAGAACGGCCGCGGGCTCGCCAGCACCTGGGGTAGCCCGATGACCAGGTCCTGCTCGTCGGCCGGGCAGAACACGCCCATCGCGGGGATCCCCCGCATGAGGGCCACGTCCTCGACTGCTTGGTGCGTGGGGCCGTTGGCGGTAGAGAGAAAGCCCGGCACGCCGCCCACCAGCTTGACCGGCAGCTCGCCGATCCCCACGTCGGTGCGGATAAACTCGAAGGCTCGCATGGTCAAAAAAGTCGCCAGGGCGTGGACGACCGGCGCCCGCCCGCGCAGGGCCAATCCCGCCGCGGCCCCGACCATCGCCTGTTCGGTGATGCCGGTGTCGATGAAGCGGTCGCCCAGTTGCGGGGCCAGGTTGCGGATGGCGGCCCGGTTCTCCGCCGTCATCACGACGTAGCGCTCGTCGGTCAGGGCGATCTCCTGTAGTGTCGTTTCGTAAGTGGTCATTTCCCGTGCAATTCCTCCCTTAGTTGCTCAATCTCTGGGGCCGAAAAGTCGCAGAACCAGCGGTCGGCGCGCCGCTCGATCGATGGGATGCCGCGCCCCCGGACTGTGTCGGCGATCACCACGCTGGGCTTGCCTTCGCCGAAGGGGATCTGCTCGAAGGTCTCCGCCATCCCGCCGAAGTTGTGCCCGTCCACCCGCGCGACCTCGCAGCCGAAGGCCTCGAATTTGGCCTCCAACGGCTCCAGGGGGATCAGGTCCTCGGTGGGGTAGTTGGCCTGGAACGCGTTCCGGTCGACGACGATGACCAGGTTGTCCAGGTGGTGGGCGCTGGCGACGAGACAGGCCTCCCAGTTGGCGCCTTCGTTCAGCTCGCCGTCGCCGGTCAACACGACGACCCGGTTGGCCTGCCGGCGCATCCGGCAATCCAGGGCCACGCCCAGCGCCACCGCCAGCCCGTGTCCCAGTGAACCGGTGTGGAACTCGACGCCGGGTACCTGCCGGTTGGGGTGCCAGTAGATCAGATCCTCGGTTTGGAGGTGGTGGTCGAGCCGCGCCGCCTCCAGGAGACCGACCTCGACCAGCGTCGCGTAGAGCGCCGGTGCCGCGTGTCCCTTGGAGAGGAAGAAGTAATCCCGGTGGGGATCGTCCAGGCGCTCGGCGTCCACGTCCAGGAACCGGGTGTAGAGATAGACCAGTAGATCGGCGCAGGAAAAGGCCGAACCGATAAAACATCCTCCGCCGGTTGCCATGCCCAAAATACACTCTCGAACCCGTAAGGCCATCGTTTGCAACTGTTTGTCCGTCATTCGTGTTTGTTTCATCTATGCCCCTTGTACTATGCGTGTCTGCTCCGGCGTAATCGTCTGTAAATCGTCCAGGTGGTTCCGGTACCAGTTGACGCCGGCGTACCGGGCGTTCAGGGCCGCGACGTCGGGCCGCCGGTCCAGCAGTGCCAGGATGTCTTCCAATCCAAACGTCGGGTTCTGCGGGTAAAGCGCCTCGTAGACGGCGCGGATGAAGTGGTAGTCCGCCCCGTAATCGATCGTCCACCGGTGGGTCATCGAGTAGTCCCATCCGGTCTCCCAGGCCACGTTGTCGATCCGGAAGCGCTCGGGATTTTCCCAGAAGAAGGGGGTGGTGTGCTCCCGCTCGAAATCCTGCTTGGCCTCCAGCCAGGCGACCTCCAGCGCGCCGATGTACATCACCTCCACGTCGTTCCCGTCGGGGTAGGAGGGCGGGTGCAGATTGCTCACGAAATCGTAGCGCTCGGGGTGGCGCCGGTAGTGGGAGAGCACCCGGTCGATGACAGCCGGGTCAATCAGGGGCACGTCCGACGGGATCTTGACCACCGCTTCGGCCCCGTACTGCAATCCGGCCCTGTAGTGGCGGTCCAGGAGATCGGTGGGGTGGCCCCGAAAGCACTGGAATCCCTCTTTCTGGCAGAGCGTCTCGATGGGATCGTCGGCCGGGTCGGTCGTCGTCGCGACCACGACGGCGCCGACCAGCCGTGCTTGCTGGACGCGCTCCACCATCCGGGCCAGGAGCGGCTTGCCTACCAGCGGTTGCATCACCTTGTTGGGGAAGCGGGTCGATCCCGTCCGGGCCTGGATCACGGTCACCACGGGATGGGACGCACGTTCAAGATAGACCAATTTATTCCTCCTCCAGGAGTCGCCGGCACACCCGGGCGATTCGCTCACCCGATGTACCGCCGTTCTGTATCGGCGTCAATCGTTCCAACATCTTCACGTCGAAATAGGAATACACCGTTTTGCCCAACGCGATCCCGACGTAGACTACCGACGAATACTGGGTGATCAACACGTCGCAGTTGGCGATCATGTGGTTGGTGTTGCCCGTGGAGAGGACGAGGGCGTCGGGCGCCAGCGACTTGATCTCCCGCGTGGCCCGCTCGACTTTCTCGTTGGGGTGCAACTTGAAGATCATCGGGCGACCGTCGGCGATCTCAATGGCCTGGCGGATGAAGCGCTTGCGGTTGTCGAAGCGGAGCGTCTCACGCATGTCGGTCGTCGCTGCCAGCGCGTACCCCGTGTGCGGGAAATCGTTGTCTAGGAAGCACGCCACGTTGTCGAAATTGGGGATACCGGTGATGATGATCTTCTCGGGTTGGGCGCCTTTCTCGATAAAGAGATCTCGGTATCCCTCCGAGGCCACGCAGAAGTATTCGTAGGCGTCCGATAGCCCCACGGTCGAGGTATTGCCGGCCAACCAACGGGGCAGTTTGAAGCACTTGACGAGATAAAACATCCAGTTTTCGGGGTCTGTCATCCCCTCCTGGATCAGGACGATGCGCTTGTCCCGGATATTCCCTTGGACGAGCAGGTCGCTGGTCGTGACCACCAGGTCGTAATCGTGTTGCCTTCCACTGTAATCGACCTGCAGGCCCTTTTCCCGCAGGTAGGCCT
Organism: Anaerolineae bacterium; assembly: GCA_034437315.1. Lineage (GTDB taxonomy): Bacteria > Chloroflexota > Anaerolineae > B4-G1 > B4-G1 > DSAR01. Next base: position 7,105 of record DAOTUC010000071.1, on the reverse strand, counting down.
CGGTCATCTCTCGGAACTTGCCCCCGATGATGGTGAAATCCAGGAGCCCCATCTCGGCGATAGGCGCCATCACGCCATCACAATAGTAAGGGGTGAAATAGCAATCGTAATCGGCCGCCAGGTGTTTGGCCACCGCGTGCACGATCGTCGTCTGGTTCAAGGAACCACCGATGAAGAGGATTTTTTTCTGGCGCTTTGCTCCGATTTCTGTCATAGTGTTCGGCAGTACCCCCGGTGGGTTTTGTACCACGTGACCCCGATGCCCTCGATCTCGTTCCGGCTCTTGATGTTGCCCTCCTCGACCTGGACGACGTCGATGTGCTGGAAGTTGAACTGTTGGAGCGTCTTTGCCAGTTCGGTGTAGATCAACGCCGTGGCCCCCAGTCCCTGGTACTCGGGCAAAACGCCCAGTCCGTTGATGTTGGCCCACCGGGTCCGCCGACGTTCGCGCAGGATATTGAACCATCCCAGGGGCCACAATCGCCCCTCCGTTTCCTGCAGGGCGGCTGATAGGTCGTGGTAAACCAGCAGGAATCCCACGATCTGGTCGCCCTTCATCACCAGTTTGACCAGCCGGGGGTCGAGGATGGCGAATACCGTGTCGATGATCGTGTCCAGTTCCCGGTCGGTGGGCGGGTAATAGGTGTGGGTATCCTGCAACGCCTCCCGGTGCGCCTGGAGCACGCGCGGTATCCAACGCCGTATCTCTCGCTTGTTGCGGAAGGTCTTGATCTGGAAGCCGCTACGGCGCTTCACCCGATCGGCGATGCTGAAGTAACGGGCCGGCAGTTGTCGCTCTCCCTCGATGTAGCCGGAGAAGTAATCGGTATCTTTTTGAAATCCCACAGCCTGGATGAGGCGCTCGTAGTAGGGGAAGTTGTAGGTGACGCCCATCGCGGCCCGGTGCTCGAAACCGTCCACCAGGACGTAGCTTTCGTCGGCGCCTAACAGCCCTTTTGGACCGCCGATCTCGTCCAGCCCCTGGGCCCGCGCCCATTCGAAAACGGCCTCAAAGAGTGCCTGGGCTACCTCGACGTCTTCGACGGCGTCGAAATAGCCGAAGAAAGCCCGTCGGGCGCCCCGGTAAGCGTTGTAATTGCGATTGTTGATGGCGGCGATGCGGCCCAGCGTCTGCCCGTCTCGCTCGGCGAGGAAGAAATCGGCGGTCGAGTGCTGGTAAAAGGGGTGTTTGCCCCGGTCCAGGTTGCGCCGGGCGCCTCCGCGCAGGGGCGGCGCCCATTGTGGACAATCGTGGTATAGTTTGAAGGGAAAATCGACGAACCGGCACACGTCTTCCCAGCGGTTGGTATCAATCTTGTGAATGTGAACAGTCATACGCGACGAGTTTGTACCTCACTTCCTCTTGGATCAGTTGTAAAGCGTGAGCGCTTTCGGTGGGCTCATCAATTCTCGCTCGATTCCCGTTCGACTCTGCCCCATCCAACGCACCGGTGCGATCTGGCCGTCTTGGATCTCGATCCCAGTGATGTGGCCTGGATACACACAACTTCCCGTGTTGAAATAGGGAATCGTCCCCGGTTGGGCGAACTTGGGCGCGTGAGTGTGACCACAGATGATGGGCTGTTGGCACGCTGCCAGCCAATTCGAAATCCGTCCCTCAATCCGGGCGCGTTGGACCTCCCGGTATCTGAGGAGCACCTTTTCCGCCATCTTGAACCCCTGGCTGCGGTCCTTTTGACCCAGGGTGCTGCCCAGGAAGAGGGTCTGCAACGGTTTCCACACGTAGCGCACGACCCACCGGCTGAAGACGCGGAAACGGTCCGACATAAAGTCGACCTGGTGCCCGTGGACCACGAAGATATGTTGTCCCGTCTGGGCGTGGCAGAGAATGATCCCTTCATAGGCCGGGATGCCATCTCGCTCTATGCGTGCTTGTCTGTTCGCAATCTCATTTTCCGTCTCAATGTCGTGATTGCCGAACACGAGGTGAAGCCGATTTTTCTGGTCGAACTGGTGCAGTAGATCGAACGCCCGCCCGTGGGCCCGTTGCACGTCGCATAGTCGATACTTGTACAACTCGTCCCCATCGCCGACCTCGACGTAGGTGAATCCATTTTGATGGTAATACTGTAGGGCCTGGATGAACAAGGCCTCGTTGGCCAGGAATGCGTCGGCGCGACCGTTATCCCCGCGATGGCTGTCGCTGAAAAAAACGAAGCGCGCCGAATCGTCGAAATAAATTTTCTCGGCTCTCTCGAAGACCTCCGTTAATCTCTTGTGTGCAAAATCAAGTTTGCTATCGCCCGTCGTGTTTAGACACCGATGTGGAAAAACCGTCGTCGTGGAATGGTCAACGATGGCCGTCATATCCGGGTCTACTCCTCGATCGTATCGCTGTCATACCCCCCCCTCCTCGCATACAGACCCCGAGTTTTCAATGTGCCCAGCTCGCGATGCATAAGCGTCATTGGCGTTAGTTTACTGCTGGAATATTAAACCTGATTTATCCTTGTATTAAGGGGGAGTTAAGGTTCGGTCAATAGAATGCGAATAAGCGAGTCAGCGAATCGACCAGTATGTGCGTGATTGCCCTAAAGTAGAAATGTGAGTACAATGTATGCTACGCTGAGGGGCATAGTCTGGGCCTTTTGGGGTGGGCCAGATCTTGTCGTATGTCGAATCTATTTGAAGCGGGCTGCTAGGGACGGAAAAAGCAAACTCGCGGGACATGCGTCTTCTGCGGACGGGAGATAACGCGCGGGGGACTGGGGTGGAGATAATCGAAGACCCAGAAGCAGACTGGCTCCGGGGCGCTACAGACCGTGTCGGAACGACGCAGGCCAGGATTAAGACGATTATGCACACTGTGTTTTTCATCACATCCCTCCGTTTCTATCTTTTGACGGTAGGATGCAATAAAACTCTCATTTGTCCAGTCCTAACCTGGACCTGCTTGGAAGCGGAAGCGACTACGAAAAAACGATCTCACGGTGCATTTGGGTATCAAAAGTGGTGTGTCGCTTTTTCTGTTTGGCGTTTTTTCCTCGTATTTCGGTGGGAAAGGAACCCATCAAGAAGTACTTTGACGTCTGCTAAGTCTAAAGCAATTTGGCGATTTGCTTGAAAATGTACTGTTTAGGCCGCCAGAATCGATTAGAAACGGCCTCTGTATGCGTTGGGCACAGAATAGAAATGCCGTCTGTATGCGCAAAAATAAGGTCGGAAAGATAGTCGAAATGTGGAATGCAAATGATTTTCATAGGGATGCCTTCAGGTCAGGCGAGACCAGCACCACGTTGCCCGTCACCTGACCGCTTTCGAGCAGCGCATTGGCTTCGGCAGCCTGCAAAATCGGAAAGCGGGCGGCGATGACCGGGTTGATTTTTCCCTCGCTCAGCAGGCGAAACAGGGTGGCCCAATCTTCGAGATAGGGCTTTTGGTTGAACAGAAAGTAGGACGACGTGCCGTACAGCGAAAGGGATTTGTCGCTCCCCGGTAGGTTTGTGCGCAGGGTCAGGCCCAGAATACGGTAAAGTTCAGCACGACTGGCCGGTTCGCCAAAACTGACCATGCGCCCGCCGCGCCGCAACAGCAATAGAGCCTTGCGCATCATTTCCAGGCGCATCATGCCGTCCAGCACCACATCCAGCCCGTCCGGTTCGCTATGGCGGATGATTTCGGCAAAATCCTGGGAGCGGTAGTCAATCGGCGTCGCCCCGTATTCGGTCAGGATGGCGTGTTTGCCCTGCGAGGCGATGGCGACCATTTCCAACCCGGCAAGTTGGCCGAGTTGCAGGAGCGCCGTGCCAATCCCGCCGCTGGCGCCGATGATGAGCGCCTTGTCAGCCGCTTTGACCCGTGCTTTGCGATGCAGGGTCTGGTAGGCGACGATGTAGTTGAGAATCAGCGGCGCAGCCTGGACGGGGTCGAGCGCGTCAGGGGCGGGAACCAGGCGGTCGGCGCGCCAGTACAACACTTCGGTGTAGCCGCCTGTAACCGTCAACGCGCCCACCCGGTCGCCGGGCTGTACCCGCGTCACGCCCTTCCCCACGGCATCCACCTCGCCGATGACCGCATAGCCGGGCGTGAAGGGCAGCTTTTGGCCGAGGAAGGTGCCGCTATACAAGGCTTCGCCGCGCCGCGCGGTCACATCCGGGCGGCAGACAGAAGCAGCCAGGACATGGATGCGCACTTCGCCTTTCCTGCACGGGCGGAGTGCATTTTCGACAATTTCCAACACTTCAGGGCCGCCGTGTTTGCGGACAATCAGGCTACGGTATTTCATGGCTTTCTCTCCAAGAAATAGAGCGCCAACGCGCAGCAAAGCGCCAGCGCCCCAGGCGCGATGCGGTGGATGGTCAACATCAGGACATGGTCCAACTTCCCGGCGCTCATCAGCGCCCCGCTGGCGAACAGGGCGATGACGCACGCCGCCGCCACGACGAGCAACACGATGACGAGCGCAGGGCTTCCCATCCCGCACAGCAGGTTGACCACCTGGATCGCCGTCACGACGACCGCGCCCAGCGCGATCAGCTTGTGGACGTTGAACAGGAGGCTGTTATATGGCTTGCTCCAACGGCTCAACCAGAAGCCAAAGACCAGCGTCAGGATGAAAAGGCCGGTAGGGACGGCGAATGGGTCTAGACGATTCACGAGTCACCCCCCTTTCTCAATCTCTTACACGTTTGAATATCGCGAACGAAAAGCCGGTCGCCACGACGGCGATGACGGTCGTAATCACCATGTCGAGCACGTCCCCCCGGCCGAACGAGACGTAGAACAGCAACAAGGAGACGCTCAAAGCGACGAACACCATGAACGACGCAAAGGCGAGCAGGGTGGCAGTCAGGTACCCCCACGTCTTGCCCTTCCACAGGGCCAGGCCGCCGATGATGTGCAACGGGATCATGATGCCCAACTCCAGGGACGCGAGTTCGAGCGTGGTGTAATGATCCAGCGAGGCCGGTGGGGCGCCGGTGGTGTAAGCTGCTATCACTTCGGCCATGTACTGCGCCAGAAGAATCAAGCCTACCCCCAACACGTAGACCGCTACGGACTTGCGGGGAAAGCTGCCTGCCAGTTTTGCCGGTACAGCGGCAAAATCCATCTGCGTCAGGGTCAGGCACAAACCGATCCCCCCAATAGAGAAGAGCGCCGTCCAAACCAGGAACAGGGCGTTGAAAGCATTGCCCATCACCCCAATCAGGTAAATGTAGGCCAGATAGGTAAAGAGCGCCGCGAGCAGCAATTGCCCGCGGAATTTACCACGGCGATACAACCCTAGTCCGGCAACGAACAAGGGTAAAACAACCACCAGATTGGCCCAATCGAAACTGCGAAAGGCGATGGCTTTGTACGTGTTGTCGAAGCGATAAGGTCCGGCGCCGCCATAGATCTCGACCTGTTCGCCGCGTGGGGTGGTAAACGGGTAAGGATCACCGCCATCGTCCCACAGGATGGCGGTCAAAGAGGCGGCAACGAGTAGAATCATTGCCAGGGCAGATAGGGTGGAAAGGGTAGTGCGTCTATCTTTCATGGCTAATCCTCAGCGGCGTCATGAGCGTAGGCAGTATAAACAGCCAGCGGCAGCGTGGTCAGGATGACCAGCAGGCTGACAACCATGATGCTTTGCAAAAAGTCGTTGAAGAAATGACCCACGGGAAACTGACCCAGCGTCCAGCCGACGAAAATCACCAACGACCAGGGCCACAGTTTGGCCGCGAAACGGGTCAGGCGCGTGGTTCGGCCTGCCAGTGGACGGTTGATCTGCGTCCCCGCCACGCCGCCGACGAAGGCGATGATGGGCGGGAAGAATCCGCCGCCAAAGAGCAGCAACAAGACCGCGAGCGCCATCTGCACCCATCCGCCGTGCCTGCGCTGCACGAACCAGCCCGCCCACACGATCAGCGCCACGCTGAGCAGCATCGCCAGAAAGCCGGTGAGTAGAAAATTAGGTACAATGCTCATCGCCGGTTCGCAGGCGTGCCAGATTTCCTCCGGCACACAGGGCGGCCCCCAGGACGGGAAGGCCAAACCGGGTGTGGGGATGTTGCCCTGTAAAAACTCAAAATAGCCGTGTTCGAGGCCGGCAATCCCGGCCACAATACCCAACCAGGTGGCGGCAGTTTTAGTTGCTTTTCTCATTTTTTACTCCTTCAGACCGCATTGGGTTGATGGTTCAATCTCGCCAAGCGCAATAGTCCCAGACCGACAAGCAGCCACCAGGGTATCCAGAAAAGGCCACTGGCTATCATCAAAGGCATTGCCAACGCGGGCAGGAGCAACAGGCTGAGATGGTTGGCGAAAGTGAACAAACTTGCTAAAATCCCCAACCAGGGAATCACTTTATTGAACAGGCGGCCTTCGCGCAGCATAACGATGGAAATCACAAAGACAGCGACTGCCATGAACAGGAAGCCGATGGTTTGTGGGGTTGGGGTTCCCAACGCGCCCAGTGTCTCGCCAGCCGTCAGCAGCCGCGTGCGCGCAATTTCATCGGTGATGGCGGCATAGTGTTCAGCCAGGGGCAGCATGGAGAGCATGGCAACGCGCGGTACAACAAAGACCCCCACGCCTAACAATCCGAAATAAGCCGCGACGGTCATCCAGGCGGGATTAGCCGGTTTGAGCGCAGAAAAGAGCGCCAGAAACATCACCCCTAGCAACGTGATGGAGAAAATATCCAGCGCGTTCATGTAAAACAACCCCAGCAGCTTGCTGCGCTGGAAGAGCGTGAACCAGTCTTGGGTCGAGGCGGGATATTCATCCCAGCGGATGAACATGAACTGGCTCAGGTAAAAGGCCAAAGTCAAGAGCGGGGCCAGCCCGCCCAGGCGGTAAAGTGGTTTCAAGGTTTCGGCTTGCTTCATGTGATATCCTCCGTTTAGCTGCGTAAAAGTCTTTTCCATCGCCGCTGGCGGTGACGATAGAAGAGGTGGGCAAAGGCCCAGACGACCCCGGTCAGCAGCCCGGCCTGGATTTCGATCTCGTCAGTGTAGTGCAGTTTGCCCTGCTCCAGCGGGTGAAAGCGGATGGTGTGGTTCCAAACCGGCGAGAGCGCGCCGCTTTCCTGGCTTTCGATCAAGTTCGCTTCCCGGTCGATGGTGACGAGCGTGATGCGGTGTTCTCCGGCTGGCAGAAA
>DAOTUC010000070.1:0-2159 GCA_034437315.1 Anaerolineae bacterium | reverse complement strand
CCATCATAGACCCTAAAGGTTTTTGCGCTGGTTTTGATGGAAAAAGGTCATTGTTTAAGGCAAAAACGTTGTTTACGCGGCCTTGAGCAAAACCTTTAGGGTCTCGCCATGCGAAATCCCAGAGAACCTTTTTTCTTAAGCCTGCTCGTGGTCGATCACAATCCACCACTCAGCGGCGTGAGAAAAGCGCTTTCCTGCCCCAAACCGCCGGATTGTGATCCGGCGGGAGCAAGAGAGGGAAAAGCGTCCAGCCACAACCTTGATTTTAACATCGTCAGGATAAAGACGCAACTTCTCAGCTTACGCTGGCTGCGGTATAATGATGACGAATGACGAATGAAAAAAGCAAACGATATATGAACCTAATTCAACCAATCAGCATCCTGTACGGGCGACTCACCGATCAAGGGGTCAAAGTGACGACGTGGTGGGCGGCCGATCATTTCGTGCGTATCCTCACCGGCGCGCCCATCCGGCGCGTGAGCCAGATCACGCCCCAACTCCACGTCGGGGGGCAGTACCGGCGGCGAGGCTGGCGTCGGCTGGCCCGCCGGGGGATCACGGGTGTAGTCAACCTGCGCATCGAGTTCGACGACAACGACGCCGGCATCGCCCCACCCCGCTACCTGTACCTGCCCACAGTCGACGACGCGCCGCCGACGCTGGATCAACTCCGCCAGGCCAGTGAATTCATCGCTGACGAAGTCCAACGGGGCGGCGCGGTCTACGTGCACTGCAGAGCCGGCGTCGGGCGGGCGGCGACGGCGGCGGCGGCCTACCTGGTCAGCGCCGGTCTGACGGTCGAGGAGGCCTGGGCGTGCATTCAACAAGTGCGCCCCTTCATCCGTCCCAAACCCGCCCAGATCGAACAGGTGGCCCGTTTCGCCGCGCAATGCCAGGGCCAGCCCCACCCCAATTCCGGGGACAATGCGGTCGAGTATGAATCAGAAAAAACGGGCGGGTAAAGAGAACGGGGAGGCAACAGCCCCCCCCGTGCGCTTTCGACGTCCGCTAACCTTCTACGTTTACGTCTCTTCTGTCCAGTACTCGGGATCGTAAGCCGGAAGCTCACACCGAAGCGGCTTGTCCACGCGATCCCCCATGGCGTAGGCGGCCTGGACCAGGATATGGATTTGGGACGTCCCTTCGTAGATGACGGCCCCTTTTGAATTGCGCAAGTGGCGTTCGACGTCATACTCGTCGGCATAGCCGTAGGCGCCGTGGATCTGGACCGCCTCATCCGCCGACTGGCGCGCCGCTTCGGTATTATACCACTTCGCCATGCTGGTTTCTCGCGTGTTACGGACCCCCTGGTTTTTGAGCCATCCGGCCTTCCAGACCAGGAGATGGGCAATGTCGAGGCGCTGTTGCATATTGGCGATCATCTGTTGCACCAGCTGGTAGGCGGCGATGGGCCTGCCGAAGGCCGGCCGCTCTTTGGCGTACCGAACCGATGCATCGAGGCAGGCCCTGATGATCCCCACGCTCCCAGAGGCCACCGCGTAGCGGGCGCTGTCCAACGCGCTCATTGCGATCTTGAAACCTTCGCCTTCCTCGCCCAGGCGGTGGCTCGCCGGCACGCGGACGTCCGACATATTAATCCATCCCGTGTTGCTGGCGTGAACGCCCATCTTTCCCTCGATCGAGCCCGTGGTCAACCCGTCCCAGCCGCGCTCCAAAATAAACGCGGTGATCCCTCGCGATCCTTGATCGGGATCAGTCTTGGCGAATACCAGGAAACGATCGGCCACGTCGGCCAGCGTGATCCACATCTTCTCCCCATTGAGGATATAGTCGCCGCCCTCCTGGCGCGCGGTGCTCTGCATCCCGGCCACGTCTGAACCGACGTTAGGCTCGGTCAACCCGAAGCAAGCCAGCTTCTCCCCCGTCGCCAGGGGGGGCAGGAACGTCTGCTTCTGTTCTTCTGTCCCCCACTGGAAGATTGGCAAAATGTGGAGGGCCAGGTGCACGGCCACCGTCTCTCTGACAGAGGAGTCGCCGTACTCGAGCCCTTCGGAGATAATGCCCATCGAGATATAGTCCATGCCCGCTCCGCCATAACGTACCGGCAGACAGATCCCCATAAACCCCATCTCTCCCAATCGACGGGTAATCTCCATTGGATAGGTGTGGCTGCGATCGAATTCCTTGATGACGGG
>DAOTUC010000069.1:0-8491 GCA_034437315.1 Anaerolineae bacterium | reverse complement strand
CGGAGCAAAACCTCAAACGTGTACCACTCGGCGACGCCGTCGGGGCCGACGCTGCGGAAGGAGTCGAGAGCGTTTTCCATCACCGGCGCCAGCAGTTGAATCGAATCGACCCGCAAGACGACCGCCAGGCCAATGCCCACCACCGCCGAGAGCACCCGAATCCAGATGATGCGCAAATTATCCTCGTTCCTATGCTGCGCCTTTTCCTCTAAAATACTCCGGGCGGCATCCTCTATCGTGAGCAGCGGTTTGAGCGGCTGATACGCGCCCAACCGCTGTAAATGCTCGTAGACAGTCAAATCCTCTTTGGGCAGGCTGTTGCGCAACCATTGCCATAGATATTGGAGGTACGAGGGGATAAAAAGGATGTGGCGGGCGATGTGCTGGCCGAATTTGCCCCATTTCCCCTCGCGGTATCCGTCCGGCGCCTTTGGATCGGGCCGCCCCCCCAACTTTTCGCCCAACTGGAACAGGCTTTGCCGCAGCCAACGCCAGAAGCGCACAATGGGCCCCTGTAGGGCGTTGCGTTGTTCCCGCACGGCGTCCAACAGGTTGTGAATTGATTTCAAATGGGTCTGCATCTCCGCGATGCTGGTTTCCTCCAACGCCGTCAAGGAGGTCTCTAACCACGCCTTGACCTGGTCTGGAGCGAGATTGGGCGCTTTTTGCCGGATATATGGCTCGATGGACTGCCAATGTCTTTCCACGACGAAACTGGTCGAGTGGGCGGCTAAATCCTTGAGCGCATCCTGGAGTTGGCTCTCGAGCAGATCCTGCACATGCTCCGAGCGATCCTCGACCTGGACCGTGATCTCGCGTAGTTCTCCAATTTGTTCCTTCACCCGTTCCTGGGCCTCGGAACTGACGCCCAGTTCGCTCAACGTATCCGGCAACCAGCTCTTGAGGTCGTTCAGCGCATCGGCGGCGCTGGCCTTGCTCTTCAGTCCAAATACAGGCCGCACCGCGTCGATCACCACCTCCGACCCCACAGCCAACACCGCCATCATGGCCGCGTAAAGGCCCAAGGTCGCGATGACCGAGCTGATCCGCGACACGCCCTCCTCCACATCGCCATCTTCCATCAGAGGGCCGGCGTAAACCACGGTCGACGTCAGAGAAAAAAGCAAGGCGAGCGTGCATAGAAGCAAAAGCAAGCGTTTCATACTTATCCCCCCCTAATCATCAATCACTCAATAGTCATCAAAAACTCCCGCGCCATCGCGCCGACGTCGCTGTTGGTGAAGATGCCGGTCCACGGATCGGACGGTTTCACGAGGTTGGCGACGACGATGCTGGCGCCGTTGAAGATAGCGCTGCGGGCTTCCTTCAGGTCCACACCGCCGGCGGCGGAGATCAACACGTCGAATTTGCTGCGCAAGCGGCTGACGTGCCGATATTGGATCATTTTCCCGCGGGTATTCTCTTCGTCTCGCCCTCGATGTAATACGATCACGTTCGGCGGGCGCTTCAATTGCATCAGCACGCGCAAGGGGTCCTTCACACCGAGCGTGTCGATCATTGAGGTCATGCCGAGCTTGGCGCATCGTTCGATGAACAGATCAAGCGTCTCGACCGGCGAATTCCCAATCACGGTCGCCGCCGTAGCGCCGGCCGCCCGCACCATATCGACCTCCCCCAGGGCGCCGTCCACCGTCTTGATGTCGGCGACGACGTGCCCGGGCCACAAACTGCGAATCAAGCGGATCCCATCGACGCCCTCCCGCTTGATGTAGGGCGTGCCGGCTTCGATTAAGATGCGTTCGTTGCCCCCTGGCAAGCTCCGGACGCTGCGCACGATGTTTGGCAAGAGCTGTCGGACCAATCCTGTGTCGTAATTGAAGGCGATCTGCAAGTATCGTGTTTTTTTATCTAACAACATCGCGCTGCTCGATTATTTTATGATGCATCCGGCTCAACCGTTCTGGTCCCCGGTCAGGGGGCCCAGCACACCGGTCAGGTCGGATGGCATAAAGAGCACGATCTTCTCCGAGGGATCGGCGGCGATGTCGCGAATCGTCTGGAGCGTGCGCAGGTGAAGGGCTCCACTGCTCTTGGACAGGTTCTCGGCCGCCCGTCGCAGGTTCTCCGAGGCGGAAAGCTCTCCTTGAGAGGCGATGATCACCGCCCGCCGTTCTCGCTCCGCCTCCGCCTGGCGGGCCATCGCCCGCTTCATCTCGGCCGGCAACTCGACCTCTTGGATCTTGATCGACTCGACGTCCACGCCCCAGCCGGTCGTCTCCGAATCGACGATCTCCTTGATGTCCATCGCGATCTGCTCCCGCTCGGTGAGCACGAAGTCCATCTCGCTGTTGCCGATCACGTCCCGCAGCGCGGCCTGGGTGTACTGGCGGACCGCGAAGACGTGATCCTCGATCTTGATGATCACATCCTCCGGATTGATGACTTTGAAATAGACGACTGCATTGACGAGCATCGGGATGTTGTCCTTGGTCATCACTTCCTGCCGGGGAATCTCGGCGGTTTTGATGCGCATATCCACCTTGCGCATCGACTGCACGACGGGGAAGACAACGGTGATGCCTGGCCCTCGGATGCCGGTGTATTTCCCCAGCGTGAAAATCACGCCCCGTTCATATTGGTACAACAATCTGATAGAACGGAGAAGCACCAGGAAAAGGATGCCTATGAGCACGCCGAAGACGCATGTACCTGTGGCAAATAATTCGTTCATTTTTCACCTCCCAGTGAAAGCTAAGTGGACTGAACAGACAGACTGAGCGACAAGAGTATGGTATCTTCTCAATAAGTTGGGGGAAAAGTAAGACGGAATGGCATTCCACCTTACATTACCTCGGTTTATTGAGAAGATAGAGTATGCTTAAGTGTAACGAACGAGGTTTAACTGAGCGCTAATGCCTGTTTAATGTTTCGTTAACAAAGGAGGCTGCTGGTACCTTCTCAATCATTTGGGACGCTGTGAGAACACGAAAAGCACGAAATGGGAACACGAAAGGTACGAAATAGGCGAAGGGCGCGAATACGGATCTCTCAATGAGCGCCGGAGGGCATCGGGTTGATCATATCCTTATTATCACTTTCGTACTCCCCGTTTCGCGCCATTCGTGTTTCGCGCCTTTCGTGTTCTGTGTTCTTGAAGATACCGAAAACTTGATGACGAGTATAGCACGCGCTGAATGGGTTGTCAACTGGCGGCCTATTCTGAGCGCCTCTAGAGGCCGGCGGGGAGCTTAATCGAAAACGTGTCGCTAGATCGTTTGACAAAATGATGAACTTGGGTATCATATCAGGCGAGTGTTGGTCTTTCTACTGGCGCGCAAACCGGGTGATTTTGATGAACAGAAGACGCCCTTGATCTTATTGGTTTATAGACAGCCCCCCTTAGCTTATTGGCCGAGGGGGGTTTCGCTAAATATCAGGAGGAGCAGAAGGAGGGGCTTTTGACAGAGAATCGGGTGCGGGTTGTCATGCTTTTGATCGTGGCGCTGTTCGGCATCCTGAGCGGGGTCTACAGCGTGGTAGTGCCGCTGTTTGAGGCGTCGGACGAGTTGTGGCATTATCCGATGGTCAAGTACGTCGCCGATCACGGGCGGTTGCCGGTGCAGGAGCCGGGCGTCGAGACGGCCTGGCGGCAAGAGGGCAGCCAGCCGCCGTTGTATTACGCCCTGGCGGCGGCGCTGACCTGCTGGATCGACACGTCGGATATGGCGACGGTGCGCCACGTGAATCCCCACGCCGACGGGGGCGTCGCCACGCCCGACGGCAACATCAACCTGGTGGTCCACCGCCCGGCGCGGGAGCGCTTACCCTGGCGGGGGACGGTGTTGGCCGTGCACCTGATTCGCTTTCTCTCGGTGGGGATGGGCATGGCGGCGGTCTACCTGACCTACCGGATCGGGCGGGAGGTCTTCCCCGATCGCCCCACCCTGGCCCTGGGGGCGGCGGCCATCCACGCCTTCACGCCGATGTTCGCCTTCATCTCCGGCTCGGTCAACAACGATAACCTGGCGGTGCCACTGTGCAGCCTGACGCTGTTGCTGCTGGTTCGATTGGTCAAGGCGGAGTCGCTCGTCGCGGAACGTGGCAAAGCGATGCTTGATTACGTGGCCCTGGGGATCGTCCTGGGGCTGACCGCGCTCACCAAGCTGGGATGGCCGGCGCTGGCGTTGCTGACCGCCCTGGTGGTGACGATACGGGCGGCGCGCCGGCGCTCGTGGCGCCACTTCATCCTGGGCGGGGTGGCAACGCTGCTGCCCCTGGCGCTGATCGCGGGATGGTGGTATCTGCGGAACTGGACGCTCTACGGCGACCCGCTGGGGTTGAACGTATTCAAACTGATCCTGGGGACGCGGGCGGTGCCGGCCGACCTGGCCCAACTGTGGCGCGAGCGGCATAGCTTCGTGGCTGGCTATTGGGGCAACTTCGGCGGCCTCAACGCGCCCATGCCGGCCTGGATTTACACCGTCCTCAACCTCGTGACCCTCCTCGCCGCCCTGGGCCTCCTCCGCACGGCCGTCGTCCGTCTCATCGCCCTGGTCCGCCGCCGCCCCACCAATCACCCCATCACCCAACCATCCAATCTCCCAATCCTCCTTTGCATCCTCTGGGCCGCGGGCGTCTTCCTCCCCTGGGCGCTCTCGTGGGCGCGGGATACGTGGTCATCGCAGGGGCGGCTGGTCTTTTCGGCGATATCGACCTGGTCGCTGCTGCTGGCCTGGGGGGCGGCGAGCTGGTGGCCGCGTCGCTGGCAGAAGTGGGCGTTGGGCGGCCTGGCGGCGTTCCTGTTGGCGTTGACGGCGGCCGCGCCCTGGCTGTGGATCCGGCCAGCCTACGCGCGTCCTGAGCGGTTGACCGAGGCGCAGGTCGAGGCCATTCCCCATCAACTGACGGTCGATTTCGGCCTGCCGGACGCGGAAACGCCTGTGATGCGGCTGCTGGGCTATGGGCTTGAACAGAAAGTTGTACAACCCGGCGGGACGGTGGCGGTGACGCTCTACTGGGATGCGGTGGCGCCCGCCGATAAGGATTACACCGTTTTCGTGCACCTGGTGGACGATCTGGATCTGGTCGTGGCCCAGCGGGATACCTACCCGGGGCTGGGGACGCTCTCGACCCGGTGGTTAACGCCGGGTTTCCGCTGGCGCGACCGGTACGTGCTCCGCGTACCGGAGACGGCCTACGCCCCTAGTGCGACCCGCAACGCGGCCCGGATCTCGGTGGGGTTGTACGACCGGGTGACGGGTGCGCGGTTGTCGGCGACCGAGCCGGGCGGCGCGTCCCTGGGCAGCCACGTGGATTTCGGGCGAATAGCGATGCGGTCCCGGCCGGGACCGCATCCCAACTCGACGTTCATCAACCTGGGGGACCGGATGGCGCTGGTGGGATATGACCTGGACCGACGGGCGGTGCGGGCCGGCGAGAGTCTGACGCTGACGCTCTACTGGCGGGGTTTGCGGGCGATGGAGACGAGTTACACCGTCTCGGCGCAGTTGATCGACCACGCCCAGCGCAAGGCGGCCCAGCACGACGGTCCGCCGCTGGGAGGCGAGGCGCCGACGAGTACGTGGGAACCGGGCCAGACGGTGGTCGATCCTTATCACTTGAAGATCGCACCCGACGCCTCGCCCGGCGTCTACCAGGTGCAGGTCGTGGTGTACACTTTCGACGAGGATGGCGACATCGCGCCGCTGCCGACGGCGCCCCAGGGCGGCGAGATGCAGGCCCGGCAAGTGACGTTAACGACGGTGCGAGTCGGCGAATGAGCGAATCAGTGAATGGGCGAGTGAGCGAATGGGCGAATGGGCGAATGGGCGAATGGGTGCGGATTGGGATTGACTACACGGCGGCGGCCCGGCAGCGGGCGGGGATCGGGCGGTATACGCGGGAGTTGGTGCGGGCGCTGTTGACTTTGGCCCCCCCACGTATCCCCGAACGCGCGTCCGCGGATTTCGTCTTCTTCGCCGCGGCCGGGGGACTGGCGGATCAAGGGTGGCAGCGGGAACTGGAGCGGCTGGGGAGAGAGGCGGCGGCCCGGGTGCAGGTGCGCGCGCTGCCCTTGAGCGACGATTGGATGGCCCGGTTGTGGCAGCGCTTGCGTTTGCCGCTGCCGGTCGAGTGGGTCACCGGCCCGCTGGACGTGTTCTATTCCCCCGATTTCGTGCTACCGCCCACGCGCCGGTCCACGCGGACGCTGCTCACAGTGCACGATCTGTCGTTCTACCATCACCCGGAGGCTTTCGTCCCGGCACTGCGGGATTACCTGATGCGGGTGGCGCCGCGGTCGATTGAGCGGGCGGACGTGGTATTGGCCGATTCGGCCAGCACGCGGGCCGACGTCGTCTCGCTGCTGGGCGTGGACCCGGACAAGGTGCGCGTGCTCTACTGCGGGGTGGACGCCCGTTTCTGCCCGGAACCGGCGCCGGAGGAGCGGGAACGGTTGTGCGCCCGTTACGAAATCGACGAGCGGCCCTACATCCTCAGCGTGGGCACGGTGCAGCCGCGGAAGAACTACGTCCGTCTCATCCAGGCGTTTTCCACGCTAAATCTGCCCGCCGGCTGCCAGCTCTTGATCGCCGGAGGGCAGGGATGGCTCTACGAGGGGATCGAGGCGGCGGCGGAAGAGCGCGACGACGTGCGGCTCCTGGGTTTCGTCGACGACGCTGATCTGCCGGCGCTCTACCGCCAGGCGGCGCTCTTCGCCAGCGTGTCGCTCTACGAGGGGTTCGGACTCCCAGTGCTGGAGGCGATGGCCTGCGGGACGCCGGTGGTGTGCTCCAACACCTCGTCGCTGCCGGAGGTGGGGGGAGAGGCGGCGCTGCTGGTCGATCCACTGGACGTGGACGGGATCGCGGAGGCGTTGGGGCGGGCACTGGCGGACAATGGGCTACACCGGGCGATGGTCGAGCGCGGATTGGCGCGGGCGGCGCGCTTCACCTGGGCGACAGCGGCCCGCCAGTTGTGGGAGATCCTGATGGCGGCGGGAAGCTAGATCGGCGCGTCGTCCAGGGGTCTGCGGACCGCGAGGCCGCCCCGGTTGAGGACTGGATCTTGATCGAGCGCCTCGCAATAGAGGAAGAGAAGCGCAGAGAGCGCCTGCTGCTGGGTAGCAGCCGCTCCGCTTCCCTTTTTATCAGATCGGGGCAGATACGCGGCGATCCACCGCCAAGTGGGTAAGAAATACCTCGATCTCCGGGGCGGCCATCTCTCGCGGATGGCGTTTGTCGTGGAAGAGGATGAAGCGGCGCGTCCAGTCTATGTAGGAATGCTCGGTGTGGATGGAGTACTGCTTCTCCCGCAGGGCGGCGCGGGCCTGGTCGAGCAATTTGGGCTTGGGTCGTTGGGTCATATTTGCACCGTGAGGGGAGTCCTTGTATACTTGAGGCGGTAGTGAATAGTGAAAGGAGCGATGTATCGAACCTTTGTTCTACTGGATTGTAGCACAGCCCGGTTTGGAAGTCAAGAATTAGATGGACGGTTTGGCAATCTAAATCATCTTTGTAGGGGGTTTAGATTTCCAAGTGACAATCTAAGCGCCTAAATCGGGGAAAAATTGGACGTTTGGCAATCTAAAGTGTGGATTAGGACTTTAGTTTGCTATGTGGAAACCTAATCCATAGTTAGCGCAGACGCTCCGCTGTGCTCCGTTAGCTCGCACCATCGAATTCCTTCAATACTGTCTCCGCGCAGTAGATGTCTGAAGCAGGTGCAGGACTCAGAACAATAATCAAGGCCGTGATTTAATTCTAAGGTACAGAAATATGACAAATCTGCTCAAAATATCTCTAAATATGTCCTCTACTTACCTACTACGCTCCTCGGACGGGTATCTCCAGATTGATACAGGCTATGATAGAGATTACTCTACATATCAAAAGGCGCTGAGAAAACTGGGGATTACGCCTGATGAAATCAGGGTGTTGGTCTTGACGCACCATCATGATGATCATGCGGGATTCCTGAATGATCTGACGCGGGATAGCTCGTTGACCATCATTGCGCATGAGCAAGCTCAACCGCTCTTGTTGACCGGGAAAAACGACAAGACCCGGGGTGGAGGGTATGTCAATGCATGGGTCAAGCGCCTAGCAACTATCAAGATGCGCTTGGACCCCCAATGGACTTTGACGTTCCCGCCTTTCGCGCTACGCACGGGTGACATCTTGATTTCTGGAGATAATGATGTCATTCTACGGCAGTTTGGTGTTTCCGGTAAGCTATTATACACCCCCGGACATTGCATTGATCATCTGGCGGTGGTCTTGGATACAGGGGAAGTCTTCTGTGGTGATGCGGCGGCAAGTTTTCCCTTGTTTGCCGGCATCAAATACTGCCCGGTGTTCATGACGGACATGCCAACCGCCTATCGGAGTTGGCAAAAAATGCTGGATGCAGGCGGGAGAATTTTCTATCCAGCTCATGGTAGACCGTTTCCCGCCAAGAAATTGGTCGAGAATATGGGCAAAATCCGCACACAAGATTTGGTAAGATTTTTCTAGTCGAAAGAATTGGCGGG
>DAOTUC010000068.1:0-6774 GCA_034437315.1 Anaerolineae bacterium | reverse complement strand
CGATGGCGTGGCCCTGCTGCGCGAACTGGACCCCAACGGGGACTACGGCTTGCGCGATGCAGCAGAGGAGCAGCTCGCCGAGGCCGTGGAGATGGCCCACGGCGTGCCCCGCGCCCTGGAGGTGCTCGCCGGCATCCTGGCCAATGATCCCTTCGCCACGCTGGACGAGGTGATGGAGACATTCTACGAGCAGGAGGACGTGGTCCAGGCCCTGATTGAGGAGAACTACCGGCGGCTAGATCAAGACGCGCGGCGGGTGATCGAGGCGCTGGCGGTGTTCAGGAAGCCGGTGCCGCCGCTGGCGGTGGACTATCTATTGGAGCCATTCGCGCCGGGGCTGGACGTGCCGGGCATCGTGCAACGCCTGACGCGCACCAACATCGTCAGCGTCGATCGCGCCGCCAAGACGGTGACACTCCACCCCATCGACCAGGACTACGCCTACAGCCAACTGCCCGAAGAGGAAGAGGCGGAATCTGACTACACCCGCCAGGCGTTGGAGCGCCGCGCAGCCGATTACTACGTCCGGCTCCGCACGCCGGAGGAGACGTGGGAGTCCATTGACGATCTGGAGCCGCAGTTGAATGAGTTCGAGCATCGGGTGCGTGCTGGGGATTGTGATGCGGCCTATCGATTGCTGGAGGCCATAGATTCAGGTCATTTACACCTCTGGGGTCATTACGACCGTTTGATCGCGATGCGCGAGGCGCTGCTGACAGACGCGACGTCCCAGGATGTGATGGCGAGTAATCTGAGCAGCCTTGGGCAGGCTTACTATTCTCGGGGCGAAATCGACTGGGCCATCGAGCTATATGAACAAGCCCTTGCTATTGAATCTATAAAGGGTAGTGCCAGGTGGAGAAGCACAACCCTGCGTAGGCTAGGTCGGGCGTATCACGTCCGGGGACAAGTAACACGGGCTGTCCAATTGTATGAGGATAGTCTCGATATCATATGCAGTTTTCAACCCTCTGGACTTCAGGAAAGGGGGATTTTGCTTGGCGATCTGGGTCTGGCTTATCACCATCAAGTGAAGATCGGGCAAGCCCTGGGATATTACGAGATAGCCCTCTCTATCGCTTACAAGATCGACGATCACCAATATAAAAATCTACAGATAGGCCGTATGGGGATAGCGTATCTTGATCTCGGTCGTGTCGACCAAGCTATTGAATTGTTTCAACAGACCCTATCCATTGCGCGTGGGATTGGAGATCTTCGATATGAGAGCGCTTGGCTCAGCTACCTGGGCATTGCGTATCGTTTGAAAGGGCGGATTGGACGTGCCATCGAAGCATTTGAACGTGGGTTGAACATCGTCCGAGAGATTGGCGATAGACGGGGAGAGGGCATCCACCTCAGTCGCTATGGTTTAGTCTATCGAGATATGGATCAAGAGCGAAACCTTGACTTTCAGAGGCGAGCGCTAGCCATTGGGATTGAGGACGTACGCGAGAAAAGTTATCAACTAGTGCGACTCGGCACAGCGCTACTTGCGATGAGACGGACTTCTCGTGCTTACGAAGTCTGTCAAGAGGCCTTAAACTTGAGTGTGCCGGTTACTAAGTCTCAAGCGGAGCTGACACTGGGTATCATACGCTTGTATCAACGTGATTCTGGTGCGGAAAAAGCATTTGTTGATGCCATAGGTGATAGTCGATCTCTGCTTGACAGGACCTCAACGGTCTTTGAGCAGCGCTATACGCTGGCGACAGCCCTCGTAGGTCAGGCCGTATGCGATCCACGCTGGGAGGAGCCGAGCCAACGCCCCAATCTCCTTGTTCCGGCACTGGAGGAATACCGCCGCGCACTGGAGATCACCGCTGCCCCCGGCGTCGTCCAGGACGCCATCCGCGACCTGGAACTGATCCAGGCGGCGGGCATTGAGGGGCTGGAACCTGCCTTCGAGCTACTGGAGAACGCCGAGTACGAGCCTGACCTGCCAGAAGACCTGCCCGACATCCTTGAGGTTGACTGTTACACAAGCGAGGAATAATGACACAATCTGGTGTTCCAGCAGCCTTACAAGGCTATCGTCTTCAAGCGCTTTATACCCTTAGGCGCATCTTTGCCCCAGGCATAGATGGAACGCATCTATTCCAGCCTGAGGGCACGGAGGACCTCGATATTCTCGATCAAGATGGGGCAATTGTCGAAGCGATACAGGTCAAGTCCTATTCGGATCTTACCTTATCAGATCTCGAACCGGAGAAGGGAAACTCCTTTCTGCGTCGCGCAGTCAGCTTATTGGAAGGCGAGAATCCCCCGGTCATCAAACTGGTTAACTTCGGCGCTATTGGTCCTGAATTGAGCCAGGCATGGGAGGGGGATGAGTTACATAGAGAACGGATTGTCGCCAAGTTGGTAGACAAAGGCTTCGAGCGAGACAATGTTGAGAGGCTCTTTGAATCGATTGAACTGGTGTCTCTGGAAGAAGACAAGGTGCGCGAAGTGGTTCTTTCACATATCCGCGATCTCTCGACGGGTATTGATCCAGCGAACGCTTTCGATTTGTTCGTCGCTTGGTACTACCGGCTCGCCGAGCGTCGCCAGGTTGTGAGTTGTGCAGATCTCATCAATAAAGTTAATGCCGTGGGCCGTTTCCTTGCCCAACGGTATAACTACCACAAGCAATGGCACACGACCATCGAGCCGCTTGAAGCATTCCCCATAGATGAGGAACAAGTTTCACAACTTCGCGACGAGTTCTACGCCGGCGTTCGTGCGAGGTACGAGCATATCCTGGCCGATCTCGATTTCCCTCGTGAGCATAAGATCGTGGAGATTCACCAAGCGTTTCGGGAGAACAATGTGGTCATTCTGCACGCTGCTTCGGGGCAAGGCAAGAGCACTTTGGCTTACCGATATCTCCACGACATATACTCTGACAAATGGCGCTTTTCCGTCGAACGTGTGCAAGATGTCGAGCACGCATTGAGCATCGCACTGGCGCTCTCTGGATTCGCCAGCGCGGTGGAGGTGCCTATTGCTGTCTACCTCGATGTGAACCCTCGAGATACAGAGTGGCCCGAGTTGGTCAGGCAACTGGCAGATCAGCCGTTCTTGGAAATACTGGTTACCATACGTGAGGAGGATTATCGTCGGGCCAACGTCTCAGGTGCCGACTTTAATTTCGTTGAGGTCGGGTTAGATTTCGACCGATCTGAAGCTGAGTTGATTTACGAGAGAGCTCGCAGCACAAGTGATCGCTGGGACTTCCTGGATTTCGACGCCGCCTGGGACGCCTTCGAGGGCGAAGGCCCACTGATGGAGTTTGTCTACTTGCTGACACAGACAGAGACGCTGCAGCAACGACTGGAAAGCCAGGTGCAGCGCATTGAGGAGGAGGTGCGAGGGGGGGAAGCATCTCCCGACGAACGGCGGTTACTATCTATGGTGGCGGTCGCCTCGGCCTATGGCGCACGATTACGAACCCGTGATGTCATTGAGGCTCTGGAACTGCCAGCACCGAATCGTACGCTGGAGCGGTTTGAGAAGGAGTACCTCTTGCGCCGCACGACCGGTGGAGTGTATCTCGAAGGACTGCATCCTATCCGTTCAGACATTCTCAGTCGCTTGCTGATCCACACCGACGTCAATCCGTGGTTGGATATCGTCGAGCAAGTGTTACCATTGATACTTGAGAAAGACCTGGAGACTTTTATCCTCCATGCCTTGGTGGATGAATACCGTCAAAGGGATCACGATCGCTTTCTTCATCTGGTGATGGACTTGCAGCCGAGGACATGGTCAGGTATTTCCGGTGTTCTTCGGGCTCTGTTGTGGGTCGGTGCCCGGGAATACGTCGCGGACAACCGTGCGGTGCTGGATGCTGCACACAGCGAAATGGGCCCGGGATGGCAGTTCGCTGTGGACTTCAACTTTGCTTTGCCGGGGGAAGGCCCAGAATTGGGCGAGTGGTGGACGACCTTGGGGTCTCTGATTCCGCCAGAGCGGCAGGCGAGAATCAAAGCCATTCGAGAGAACCAAACACCCAAGAATGCACTCTTTCAGCGACCTCAGGATTGGCTCCGCTCATTGAGCAAGCCACCGGTGCCTCCTTCCGGGCCTGAGACTTGGCGAGACGTTGCGGAAGTCTGGTATTGGGCTACCAGGCTGATCCCCGACAGGTCGTTTGTTGATTGGGTTACTCAAGATGAACTAGACGCTTCAGTAGCAGATCTCCCTCTCACGATCCTGGCGGACCTGTCGTTCGCGCTTCACTTGAGTGACGTGGAACGACATCAGGGATGGTTGGAAGACCACGAAGATACTCTGCATCGGCGCTTGGCTAATCAACAGAATATCCTTGCGCTGGAGGAAATAGACAGAACGCTCAATATTTACTTCATTCCTTCGGGGGATGTGGAGGTAGATAGATCTGATCCCTTGCATGCCGAAACAATGGCAAAAATCGATTTGATGCGCAGGTTGTTTCCAGGCCACGAGCGCTACGGGGCTCAGGGCTATGGGTTCAAGTTGGCAGGCATTGAGCTGCCACAGGACGATAGCATTCGCAAAGACGGTGTTCCAGCAACTTATTTGCCCCCGAAATGGCTAATCCGGTTGAACAGTATGGTCGGTGGGATCGAACGGCTCCGGTATCGTCCTGATTCTTGGGATGCTTATCTGGATAAGGTGCTTGAGATCCGTAGGTGTATCGCCGATTGTTTGGACGAACTGAATCGTGGGTTGATGAACTTCTATCAACGCACGAAAGCCATTAACGTAGGCTCGAAGTACATCAATCTGCAATCGTGGCAGCGCTGTGGGGTACAGTTGAGCGGAGTGTTGGATTTACCCAAGTCTGCTGTAGATCCATGGGGCTTTGCTAGCGAAACTGCTGCTGATTCCTCGGTGCAAGCACTCACTCATAAGGGATACGTCCCGACCGCGATTGCACTTCAGAAGTACAAGCCCTATCTCAAAGCGCAGCGGGAATACTTCGCGTCAGTCCGCGATTTCTTCAATCAAGCTCCCGCTATCTGGATCACCAACGCAAATGCTGGAAAGCTGCACCCCAACGATCCGAAGAGAAAGATGATTCTTGAAGCTCTGCAAGAACAAGATGTTAGAACTGATCCATATTTACCTACCTATAATCTCTTTGAGGGTAAGACGCAACTGCCAGCATATCAAAGTCAGTTTAGGGCATTGTTCAAACAGCACCTCGGTGAAGATGAGACAACGGCCTTGGAAAGACGAGAGAACGAGGTATTGGCAACGAGCTGCACATTGTGGTACTTCTACGCTTATGAACCCTGGAAAGGGGCCGCCAGTCCTCGGTGGCAAGTACCGCAGTGGATGGACGTAGCCAAGCGGCAGGTGAAAGCACGCGTTCAGCAAGCTCTGGAGACAATCCAGGCCCCCGAATGCAGGACTGCACTCCTGGATTATGATCGGCGATGGCAAGACTCGCCGGCATTGTGGGCCAAGCTTGAACTGAGTGATCCCACACGTTTGTACGCAATACTTGAAACTTTTCCCGCTGCGCTGCATGATATTCTGGGGCATTTGGATTTGGGCAGTTTGACTTACTATCTCATCCGGGAGGTTTGCCAGTACATTGTAATCATCCCTGTCATTCGAGGACGCATGCTGGATGAGCTTATCTGGCCTTTCCATACCCTCACCATCTTGCAGGCAGAGAGCGTGCAAGAAAAGCCCTGGGCCTATTTCCCCCAGGAGCTGACGGACGTCATCCGCGAAGAGCTGCACCTTGATATATGGGACAAGCCAGAAATCCTCACAGCCAATCAACTCTCTCGCTCTGTCGCAACACTGCGTCAATTGACCTCACAGATCAGCGAGTTTGAGGGAATGCCCGACCTCACTGAGCCGGGCCTGGAGAGGTTGCAGAGCTATGTTGTGGAAGAACTGTCGGGGACAATGAGCACATCTCTCCAGACGTTTTTTGATGTGGTGGCGGAACTCCTTGAGCGATTCAACACATTACCAGAGAGTGAGCAGCAGAAGAGGGACTATTTTAGCACAGCGATTGAGGCCCTGTCCAAGGCATATGAATATGTTCGTCCTGGTGAGGGAGATGGCGTCTTCAAGCTAGACCTTAGGGAGATTGTGGCGTATGCTCAACGTCTTGAGGAAATCTATCCGGTGGTTGAGGAAATTCGTCTACTCTGGATCGCGGATATATTGGAGCAGGAGGCGATAAGCCAAGAAAGACGTGTTGGCTGACCCCAAGATGAGAATTCTTAACCGACTACAGGAGCATAGACAATGACAAACTACATCCAATTCACCACCGAGGACGGCGCGACCATCCTGGTGGAGGCCGCCGCCGAGCCAGACGCTCATCAATCCGGTGTGGTGCGGGCAGGGTTGAAGGAAAAGGCCGGAGAGACCATCGCCCAGGCCCAGGCCAGTTTCGAGGAAGGGCTGGAAGTAATCCGCCACAACGCCAAGGCCTTCATCAAGAAAGTACGAGACTTGCCCGATCCGCCCGACGAAGTGGAGGTCGCCTTCGGGCTCCAGGCCACCGGTGAGGTGGGCAACTTCGCCGTCGCCAAGGTAGGTGCCGAGGCCAGCTACACCGTCACGTTGACCTGGAAACGGGAGAAGAGGGAAGACAAAAAGACCGAGTGATTCACACACGAAAGGTCTGGCGGGAATAACGGCGTAGACACGTCGAGGAGGAGGTTTTTGTGGATCATTTCAAGCGTCGAATCTATCGCAGTCTGGGCGACATACTAACCGACTTTCGCGCCGTCTGGGTGCGGCGCGATCTGTTGCGCTCAATGATGCGCGGCGAAGGAC
>DAOTUC010000067.1:0-8568 GCA_034437315.1 Anaerolineae bacterium | reverse complement strand
AGAGGGGGGGAGCCGTGCCGACTACGGTCTTTGTGGAATTCTTAACCGCTGTCCTCACGGCCCGCCTGGGAGGCTTGCCGTGAGGACTAAGGTCGGGGCGGCGGGATTTGAACCCGCGACCTCACGGTCCCGATCCGTGCGCGCTTCCGAGCTGCGCTACGCCCCGAATTGACGCTATTATACCCCATTCAGGCCTTTTTGAAAAGTCAATCCCAACATCCCCAGAAACCTGCCCCACCTGCCAACAACTCACTTGCGCTTTTGCCCAATGCGTGGTATATTCTATATACCCTGCTGTGCTCGTGAACGTCGTTTTGCGTTTTGAGCCAACACACATAAAAACGGGGACTGTCTCTTCAGAGAGGAATGCGATAGCCCTCGGGCAAGGCAGACCGCTGAGAAGGTCCCCACCTGAGATTACAGGTTCAAAATCTCGCGACACACGGCACGGCGGGGGACAGTTTGATCTATAGACGCCACCGAGTCAATCGGTGGCGTTTATCTATGTTCTAACTACCCGACACGTTCACCTCTACCCCCGCCGGTTTGCGATGAACCTGCGGGAGGTTGATAAACTGTCAGACGGCTGAACTTGACTTGAAAGCCGCTTTGTGCTATCTTCCCTTGAACGTTGAACATTAGAAAACCGTGATCCACAAAGCCCCATCACGGGCGACTCCTATAGTGAACGTTTTCCCACAACGATACGAGGTGTGCTGTGCTACGAGAGCGAGTTTCTGACGATATTTACGTATTCACCAGTGGCTTATATGCCAAAGTGACGGCTGGCGCAATCGTAACCGACGAAGGCATCATCCTAATTGACAGTCTCCCATTCCCCTCCGAGACCAAACAGATGAAAGTGTTCCTTTCGCGCATCAGCCAACCCGGCGTCCAGTACGTCATCCTGACCCATTATCACGCCGATCACACCTATGGGACCTACCTGTTCCCCCAGGCCGACGTCGTGGCTCGCAAGCGCTGCCTGGAATTGCTGATCAAGGTCGGCATTCCTACGCTGGAGCGCGTGCAACAAGAGGATCCCTCGCTGGAAGAGGTGTCCATCCGCCTGCCAGACGTGACCTTTAGCGAGGGAGAGATGGGCCTCCGGATAGGAAAGAAAGTCGTGCGGTTGATCCAAGCGCCAGGACACACCGCCGACTCGTTAATGGCCTACGTAGAGGACGACCGGGTCCTATTCGCCGCCGACACCGTTTTGCCGGCCCCCTCCATCGTTGACGGGGAGATAGCGCCTCTGCGCGCCTCGTTGCGGAAGATATTGGACCTCTCGGTCGAGAATATGGTCCAGGGGCACGGCGAGGTTATCCTGCGCGGCGAGGTGGACGACATCGTCCATATCAGCCTGAACTATTTGGACGCCATCGAGAAAAAGGTCGACGAAGCCCTCAAGAAAGAGGACGGGCGAGAGAAATTGGCGCGAGACAGCATCGAATCGACCGGGCTATCTCGTCTGCCGCTTAACGGCCTGGTGCAGCAGATCCACGTCGCCAACCTATTGAGCCTGTACGACCGGCGGGCAACCTAGAGAACACCGCTTGACAGCTCCCTAGACCTGTGGCATAATGCGCCCACCTAAAGGCGATGATGGAGACGAGTAAACGCCGAACGTCGATCAGCGAGCCTGGGAGAGTGAGAGCCAGGCGCGATGTCAGCGTTGAAAATCCCTCCGGAGCCGCTGATTGAACGAAAGGCCAGCCAACCGCGCCTTTCAAGTAGGCCCAGACGGACTTGTCCACCGTTAGCCGGACGAGGTGATCGTGCGTCGCCGATAGAGCGGCCCCCCACGCGCGCGGGGCAAAAAGGGTGGTACCACGGGAGATGGGCTCTCGTCCCTTTGGGGCGAGGGCTTTTGTTTTTTTCAGAAGGATGTGGAGGAATAATTGAGATGTTCAAACCTGTACCGAGTCACGTAGACTTTATCGCTCAGGAGCACGACGTGCTCAAATTCTGGGAGGAGAACCAATCCTTCCAAAAACTGGTGGAACTCCGCCGTGATAGCCCGCGCTGGTCGTTCATCGACGGGCCGATCACGGCGAACAACCCGATGGGCGTCCATCACGGTTGGGGCCGAACTTACAAGGATGTGTTTCATCGCTTCTGGGCGATGAGAGGCTATCGCACCCGCTACCAGAACGGTTTCGATTGCCAGGGCCTCTGGGTCGAGGTGGAGGTGGAGAAAGAGCAAAACTTCAAATCGAAACAGGATATTGAGGATTACGGCGTGGCCCGTTTCGTGCGCAAGTGCAAGGAGCGGGTGTTGCGCTACGCCGCTGTGCAGACGGAACAATCGACCCGGTTAGGCTATTGGATGGATTGGAACGACACCGGCGTGTTGCGCGATCTAGCTGATCAGTTGGCCGATGATCCAGAGCAGACCATCACCCTCGAAGGGCCGGAAGGACCGGTGAGCGACACTGTGGAACAGATCGTGGGCCGTTTGGGGTTGCCGGAATTAGGCGGATCTTATTTCACCTTCTCGACCGAGAACAATTATATGATCTGGGCCATGCTCAAGCGATGCTGGGAACGGGGATGGCTCTACAAAGGGCGCGACGTCATGCCATGGTGCCCCCGTTGCGCGACCGGCATTAGCCAGCACGAAATCGTCACCGAGGGCTATCGCGAGATGACCCATCCCAGCGTCACCCTGCGCTTCCCCCTGCGCGACCGGCCCGGCGAGCACTTGCTGGTCTGGACCACCACGCCGTGGACGCTGACCAGTAACATAGCGGCCGCCGTCGGCCCCGAACTGACCTACGTCAAGGTGCGCCAGGGCGACCAGATGTACTACCTCTCAAAAGGAACCACCTCAATGCTGCGGGGCGAGTACGAGGTGTTGGAAGAAATGCCCGGCGCCGCGCTCGAAGGGTGGACCTACGAGGGGCCGTTCGACGATTTCGAGGCGGCCCAACAGGCCGGCAGCCCGGAGGCCCATCGAATCATCCTGTGGGACGAGGTCGGAGAGGCGGAGGGCACGGGCATCGTCCATATGGCGACCGGTTGCGGCGCGGAGGACTTCCAATTAGGTCAGGAACACGACCTGCCGACGCTCGCGCCGTTGGACGACGAGGGCGTCTTCCTGGAAGGATTCGGCCCCTTCACCGGCATGGACGTCCTGGAGAGCGCCGAACCGGTCTTCGAAGCGTTGCGAGAGCGAGGTCTGCTCTACAAAGTCGAGGACTACACCCACCGCTACCCCGTTTGCTGGCGATGCAGCACCGAGCTGATCTTCCGGCTGGTGGATGAGTGGTTCATCTCAATGGACGAATTACGCCACGATATGATGGACGTCACACGGCAGATCCGGTGGATCCCCTCATTCGGCCTGGATCGCGAGTTGGATTGGCTGCGCAATATGCACGATTGGATGATCAGCAAGAAACGGTATTGGGGGCTAGCCCTGCCGATCTGGGAGTGCAAATCGTGCGGAAGCTTCACCGTCATCGGCGACGAGCACGAGTTGAAAGAGCGCGCCATTGAGGGATGGGAGACGTTCGAGGGGCATACGCCGCACAAACCGTGGATCGACGCCGTGAAAATCGCGTGCCCGGATTGCGGCGCTGAAGTCAGCCGCATCCCCGACGTCGGCAATCCCTGGCTGGACGCCGGCATCGTCAGCTTCAGCACACTACAGTATCGCACCAATCGAGAATACTGGGCAAACTGGTATCCCGCCGATTGGATCAGCGAATCATTTCCCGGACAATTTCGCAACTGGTTCTACAGCCTCCTGGCGATGGCGACCGTGTTGGAAAACAGCCCACCCTTCGAGACCTGCTTCGCCTACGCCCTACTCCTGGATGAGAAGGGAGAGGAGATGCATAAATCGTGGGGCAACGCCATCGAGTTCAACGAGGCGGCCGACCGGATGGGCGTGGACGTCATGCGCTGGCTCTACTGCGCGCACAAGCCGGAGAACAACCTGCTCTTTGGCTACGGCCGGGCGGATGAGGTACGCCGGCGTTTCTTGATCCCCCTGTGGAACGTCTACTCATTCTTCGTCACCTACGCCAACATCGACGAATGGACCCCCGAGAAATCGGCCGGTTGGGAGACCGATCAACAGACACGCAGCCTGCTGGATCGTTGGATCCTGGCCCGTTTGAACCAGGTCGTGGCGCGCGTCACCGACCGCCTGGAGAATTACGACGCTTATGCCGCGACGTTGGCGGTCGAACCGTTCCTGGACGACCTGACCAATTGGTACGTCCGCCGCAGCCGCCGCCGCTTCTGGAAGAGCGAGCAGGACGCGGATAAGAACGGGGCTTACGCGACGTTGTACCACGTCCTGACCACCCTCTGCCGCCTGTTGGCCCCCATCATGCCCTTCGTCTCCGAGGTGATGTACCAGAACTTGGTCCGCTCGGTGGACGTCAACACAGCGGAAGGCATGCATCCTCCAGCGGAGAGCGTCCATCACACCGCCTGGCCCGAAGCGGTCGAAGGCGCGATCGACGCCAATCTCCTGGAGCAGATGGCCTTCGCGCGGGATCTGGTGACGTTAGGTCACTCGGCCCGCAACAGCGTCAACATCAAGCTGCGCCAGCCATTGGCCGAAGCGCTGATTCACGTCGAGTCGGACGCGATTGAATTGGACGAGGCGCTTCTGGAACTGATTCGAGACGAGCTGAATGTCAAGCGGCTCACGTTCGTGGACGACGTCAGCCAACTGCTCACCTACCAGATTCTGCCGGTCAACCGGTTGCTGGGGCCGAAATTCGGTCAACGATTTCCGGCGGTGCGCGCCGCCCTGGCCGAACTACCGGGCCTGGAGGCGGTGAAACGATTGCGCGCTCAATTGCCGCTGCATCTCACAATCGCCGGAGAGGAGATTGAGCTCTCCCCCGACGAGGTGCTGGTGCGCGAAGAACCCCGAGAGGGACTGTCGGCGGCCTCGGAACGGGGCGTGACCGTGGCGGTAGAGGCGGAACTGACGCCCGATCTCGTGGCCGAGGGGCTGGCCCGCGAGGTCGTGCGCCGCATCCAGAGCCTGCGCAAAGAGGCCGACTTCAACCTGGACGACCGGATCGTGACCATTTACCAGGCTGAGGGTGAACTGGCCCAGGCGATTGAGGATTGGCGGGATTTCATCGCCGACGAGACCTTGAGCATCTCAGTAGAGGCTGGCGTCCCCCACGAGAAGGATAAGGAGAAAGAGAAAGGAACTTACGTTGTCGAGGATCAGGTTGATGGACACACCCTCCGCCTGAGCGTGCGCCGGGCCGATCCAGCCTGATCCATCCCGTTTTACGTCAGAGCAAGCACACGCTCTTGCCAATTCAAGCTGTGTGGGGTAGAATATACTTCCGTTCGATTGCGTGAAAGGAGATCGCGATGCCTTTTTCTTATGAGCGTATGAGAAATGATTTACTAGAAGAGCAAACGAAACTCCGCGAACAGTTGAAGCGTATGGAGAACGTTTTGCACCAGGAAAACATCGGTTACGGCAATCACATGGCCGACGATGCCACCGAAGCCTTCGATCAGGCCGTCGATGTGGCCCTGAAACGTAAGGTCGAGCAATCACTCGAGGGCGTCAACCGGGCGTTGATCAAGTTGGACAACGGCACGTATGGCCTGTGCGAGGAGTGCGGCGCGCGGATCGACCGGGCGCGCCTGGAGGCGTTGCCCCAGGCCCGCTATTGCCTGGATTGCCAATCCCAAAAAGAGTACACAGGGCGTAGGTGACGCTTGTCCAAACAAAATTTGATCTTACCGGTGTTGGCGGTCTCTGTCTTGGCCGTGGACCAAATCAGCAAGGGCCTGGTCACAGCCGGCCTTCAAATCGGCCAGTCATGGGACAGGGCGTCCTGGCTGGCCCCTTTATTTAGCGTCACTTACGTGACCAATACAGGCGCCGCTTTTGGGCTGTTCCCCGGTTTGGGGGGATTTTTCGTGATGGTCGCGACGATCGTCGTTGCGGCGATTGTCATTTATTATCTATATCTGCCGGATGGGCAGTTAACCGTTCGGGCGGCGCTGGGACTACAACTTGGGGGCGCCCTCGGCAATCTGATCGATCGTTTGCGCCGCGGATTTGTGGTCGACTTCATCGACTTAAACTTCTGGCCGATGCACAATTGGCCTGTCTTTAACCTGGCCGATAGCGCCATCGTCGCCGGCGTGACCATTCTGTTCGTGATGATGTTGTGGGAGGAATGGCGCCTGTACCTCCGCGAGCCGGAGACGGGCGACTCCCTGGCCGGCTTGGGCGATCATTTACAGCAAAATGAAGGATGAACGAGCAATCGTCATGTTCACCGTCGAGCAGGACGGGGAACGGCTGGATAAAGTCATCCCCCTTCACGCGGCGGTCAGCCGATCCGTGGCCCAACAGTTGATTAAGGGCGGCGACGTTTGGGTCAACGGACAGCTAAGTAAGCCCAGTTACCAGGTGCAAGCGGGAGACGAGGTCCGCGTAAATCTACCCGTGGAAGAGCCGGAACAGGTCTTGCCAGAGGACATCCCCCTGGACGTCGTCTACGAGGACGACGTTCTTCTGGTAGTGAACAAGCCCGCCGGCATGGTTGTCCACCCGGCGCTGGGCCATCCCGACGGCACGTTAGTCAACGCGATTTTGGCCCACTGCCCGCAGGTGCGCGACGTCGGCCCGCCGGATCGCGCGGGCATCGTCCACCGCCTGGATATGGACACGTCCGGCGTCATCCTCGTCGCCAAGGACGAGGCGACACGCAAGGCCCTCCAAAGCCAATTCAAGCGCCGACAGGTCGAAAAGACCTACCTGGCGTTAGTGGAGGGACGAGTACAGCCCAAAGAAGGCATTGTGGAAGCCCCCATCGGGCGGGACAAGCATCATCGAAAGCGGATGGCGGTGGTGCGGAGCGGCCGGCCAGCCCGCACATTGTACCGGGCGATCGAATACTTCCCCCGCCAGACCTTGCTAGAAGTCCACCCATACACCGGACGCACCCATCAAGTGCGCGTGCACCTGGCATGGTTGGGTTACCCGCTGGTCGGCGACTCGGTATACGGACATCGACGACAACCGCTGCTCGAAGAGAGACACTTTCTTCACGCATCCGAATTGACCATCACCCATCCCGCCTCCGGCGAATCACTTACCCTCAAAGCCCCGTTGCCCTCGGCATTGGACGACGTCCTGCGGCAGTTGCGTCGTTCTCGACGTGCTCAATGAAAAAAAGTCGTCGCCTCCCCTCAGCTTGTTTCGCACTCATCGCCTATCCGAAAATTGCTCAAAACCGCCCGAGGCCCGTCTTCGGGCCGATTAACGCCCCCGGGACGGTGGCTAGAGCGATTTTGAGACTCTCGATAGCTTTTTACCTACCTGGAGGTTAAGGGTATTATGGAAGAACCAGAAGTTCTAACAGAGACAGAGCATTTCAGCGTGTGGCGAATCACCGATCCAGACGGAGAGATGACCTATCACCTGGAGTTGGGATCGGTGACCGTGCATTTCTACGTGGAAGAATGGGATGAATTTATCACCCTGGCAAAGGAGGCGGCGCGTGCTACAGGAAGGTAAATCAGTGCCGCAACTCAAGGAATGGTTCGATCGCCTGGCGCCGGTAGTTGAAGAAGCCAAGCAGACGCTGCGCACGGTCAAGCCCTCCAAGCTGATCTTGCGCACCGGTTGCGAGCAGGACGCCGAGGGCGATTATCGCCTCGATTTCTTCGGGCAGACTTACGTGATCTCGGCCAATGACTTCACCGTGAAGAAGGAGGGCGACGACAAACCGACCTCCTCCTTCGTGCAAAGCCTGATCCTGACCTACCTGGCGACCGCCGACGGGACGACCCCCTCAAGTCGCTGGGTGGGGTTCCGCGAACTGCCCAACGGGATGTTCTACGTGCAGGCCTTCCAGGGCTATTCCGGGGGGCGCTTGGTGCGCGAACTGGACGGAGGCGTCGAGGCGTTCCGCCGGGGGGGCGAAGCGCTGGGCGGCAAGCCGTTGGACATCGGCGACGCTGGATATACGTTCACCGTGTTTCCCCGCGTCCACCTGGGGCTGGTGTACTGGGAGGGGGATGACGAATTCCCGTCCCAGGCGCGGGTGCTTTTCGAGGATTCCGCCGCTCATTATATGTCCACCGACGGCTTAGCCATCCTGGGGAGCCAATTGGTGGGCCGTTTGCTCAAGGCCGCGAAAGCGTCCTAGTCATTCTGAGCCACTCCCGAATCCTGCATAACCAACGGCAGATAGCACTGCCCCTCAACGCCGCTCAAGAATCGAAGGACGACCGGGTCGTAAAGGCGGTCCCCTGAATAGAGGGTCGCGCTGACGTATTCTGCGCCCCACGTATCGCTCAGGAGCGCGAAGGTCCGGGTGAGGACGTAGGTCCAATCGGCCGGGGCTTGAGCGACATGCCAGGTCAACGTGTCGCCGGCAGTGACAAGGTCGTAAGGGAATGCGAGCGTGCCGCCGGGGACGAGGAGCGTCCCCCCAGGCGATGCCGTCGCGGTCTGCGTCAGCGATGCCAGGCCCGCGCTCCATGCTTCCACCAACGTGAACGTGATGTGATCGGCGTCGGAGATCCACAAGCTATCGACCACGTGAACGACGTCAT
>DAOTUC010000066.1:0-19004 GCA_034437315.1 Anaerolineae bacterium | reverse complement strand
CCCTAAAGGTTTTGCTCAAGGCCGCGCAAACAACGTTTTTGCCTTAAACAATGACCTTTTTCCATCAAAACCAGCGCAAAAACCTTTAGGGTCTATGATGGGCCATGCGAAATCCTGAAGACCCAAAAGTCACAGCTCAAAATACGTGTTTTTTAGACAGGATTAACAGAATTTACAAGATTTTGCTTTATTTTTATCCTGTTAATCTTGTCGATCCTGTTCATTTTTTCCAGTTTCAGGTAGAACTGAACAGCCCTGCACGAAACACACCCAAATGATTTAGGCCTTGTTTTTGGTGCGCGCGTTAGCGTGACCTTTGACCAGCGCTTGTAAACCGCATAACTGGAACAGCGGATGTGCGCGGAATGGCAATCCGCGTCCCTGGTGGATTAGCAATCCACCCTACATGCGATTCGAGTTCTATTTGCGCGATTTAGGATCGGTGGTCAAACCTGATGTTAGTTAGCGGCTATTCGTATCTTCGTGTTTTCGTGATCCAGGGGGACTTTCTTTCTTCTACTTATCCTCAAGCAACCCGCTCATCTCGTTGAATTGCCGGATCAGAGCGTCGATCTCGTCGATCTGCTCGTGGATGCCGGACCAGTAGTCGGGCTCGTACCATTGGGCCTGGATCTCCTCGTAGGTCTTGCCCTGCTGTTCGACCCAGGTGTAGTATTTCAGGTTGTGGATGCGGCGACGATCCCAATAGCCCAACTCCTCCACGTAGTCGGTCGTGCAGCCCAGGAGGTGGCGGTGGTAATCGACGGCGGCGTCCGTCTCGGTGTATTCGCCGTGCGCCTCGTGGAGCTCCCGCAGGCGGCTCTCGTACAACTCCATCGAGTCGGTGAAGACGGTCATGACGATGTCTTGCTCTCCCAGCTCGTACCACTTGGCGAACTTGATGCTGGAGAGCACGTTGGCGACGCTGGAGATGCCCAGGAGATCGAGTTGATCGACCAATGTCTCCGGTACACCTTGCTTGACCAGGTAGGCCCGCCCGGCCGGCTCGTTGAACAGCCGCACCAGGCTCATACAAGCTTCGTCGTCGATGGCCATGACCATGTCGGTCTGCTTCATGTTGTGAATCCATGGGACGTGTTTGTCGCCGATGCCCTCGATGCGGTGGCCGCCGAAACCGTTGAGCAGCAGGGTGGGGCACTGGAGCGCCTCGCTGGCGGCGACCTTGCTGGTGGGGAAGATTTCCTTCATATAATCGCCGCAACCAATGGTGCCCGCCGACCCGGTCGTCAGGACGACGCCCCGGTAATTGTCGTGCGGTCCCATCTCCAGTTCCAGGACCTCCTCCATCGCGCGCCCGGTGACGTCGTAGTGCCACAGGTGGTTGCCGAACTCGTCGAACTGGTTGAAGATGATGACGTCTTCGCGGGTCTCGCGCAGTTCCCAGCACTTGTCGAAGATCTCCTTGACGTTGCTCTCGCAGCCGGGGGTGGCGATGACCTCGCCGGCGACGTTGGACAGCCACTCGAAACGCTCGCGGCTCATCTCCTCCGGCAAAATGGCGATCGATTCGCAGGCCAAGAGCGCCGCGTCGTAGGCGCCGCCCCGGCAGTAGTTGCCGGTGGAGGGCCAGACCGCCTTCTGGTAAGTGGGGTCGAATTGGCCCGTGACCAGGCGAGGAACCAGGCAGCCGAAGGTCGCGCCGACCTTGTGCGCGCCGGTGGGGAACCACTTGCCCACCAGGCAGATGATGCGCGCCGGTACGCCAGTGAGGGCGGGCGGCAATTCGACGTAGTTGACGCCGTTGAATTGACCGCCGTGTTCTTTCGGCTCGTTCTTCCACGTGATGCGGAAGAGGTTGAGCGAGTTCACGTCCCACAGACCCACATCCTTGAGCTGGCGCTTGATCTGCTCGGGGATCAGCGCCGGATCCTTCATCTGGGCGAAGGTGGGGATGATGATGTTCCGTTCTCGGGCGCGTTGTACGGTGCGTTCGAGTTGTTCTGGGTGAATACTTAAATCGATCATTTACGTTTTTCCTCCATCAGTTGAGAGTTGAGAATCTAGAATGAGAATTAGAATTGAGAATAGAGAGCGGTGATAACTCACCACAAAGCGTGCCAAAGTGTCGCGACCAAGTGGGCCGCGAGCGCGCCGAGCGTCGCGCCCGCCGTGTTGAGCAGCCAATCCTCCAGCGACGACACCCGGCTGGGGCGCGTCATCTGGGCCAATTCGATGAACAGGCTGAGAAGGGCGCCGCCGCTCCCGCTCATCAGAAATCGGCGCTTGAAGGGATGTCCGTTTAGCGCGAGGTAGAGCGTGAAGCCCAATGGCGCGAAGACGACGACGTTGCCCGCCAGGCCGATCAGCAAGCGAGGAGAGACGCCGCGCGCGGCGGCCGGCGTGGTCAACGGCGCGAGGCCGGCGGCGACGCTCGGGTTGGGGCGCAGCGTCATCCATAGAAGCCAGCACGCAATGGCGCCGGTCAGGAATAGCCACAGCCATTTGGTGGAGTGGGCTGGTGTACCGTTCAAGTCAGGCTGACCATCCCACAGAACGTCTTGTAGACCGTGGGCATATCGTCGCCGGTCCACTCGACGACCAGGCCATCGACCCGTCGGCTGTAGGGGATCATCGCAGCCAGATCGGCCTGGAGGGCGTGCTTGAACGTGACGCGCACGGTGATAGGCGGTTCCAGGACGAACGGGGCGATTTTCGAGCTTGCCTGGAGCGCTCGTTCCGCCGCCTGACGGATGCGCTGCCGGACGACCTCGGGATGTAGACACTGGGCCGCGCTGCGCGTGATGCCCTCTTTGACCGGGACTGTCTCGATCTCGCCCAACAGGGCGCGGGCCTCCTCGGTCACAGCCCGGTCGCCGGTGACCAGCGCGACCGGCGCGCCAAAACTGCCCGCTAGCGCCGCGTTTAGCCCCGTCTCCCCGACGACTTGCCCGTTGAGCTGCACCTGGGTCACGGCGCGGGCGCTCCATGTGTGGGATAGGATGGCCCCCGCGGTCCCGGCGGCCGCGTGATAGCCGACGAGGAAGACAGCGTCCACGTCCGGCCCGATGCCCTGCATCATACCGAAAGGCTTGGGACTACCGGAGATCAGCTCGGCGGCGCTGTTCAGTTCCTCGATCAGGATGTTTTTCATCCCGCCGTGGCTGTCGTTGACGACGATGCGCTCCGCGCCGCCGGACAGCGCGCCCTCGATGGCGGCGTTGACCTCATCCGTCATCAGCTTGCGGAAACGGTCGTATTCCTTGTGCTGGGCGTCGACGTGGTCCCACGTCACGACGCCGGATATGCCTTCCATATCCGCCGATATCAGTACATACATTGTATCCTCCTGTGTGCAAGATTATTTGGCGATCTGCAACAGCCCCCCATCGTCCAGGACGAAGACATCCAGGTCGGTTCCTGCGCGGGCCTCCTCGATCAACACGTCGGGATGGCGCCCAATCATCGGGCCGAGGTGTACCAGGGCCAGCCGTTTGGCCCCCGCCTTGCGGGCGATCTGGCCCGCCTGTTGGGCGGTGCTGTGGAAATGGACGTTGGCGTCGGCGTCGGGTTGGAGCGTGGCGCTGAAGGAGGCCTCGTGGATCAGCAGGTCGCAGTCTTCCGCCAGGGCCACCGTGGCCTCGTTGGGGTAGGTGTCGGTGACGAAGGCGATGGACGGCCCCGCTTCGAAATCCCACCTGGCGGCCAGGGTGGGCGTGTTTGGTGGATGCGGCACCGGCGCGGTGTGTAGCGTGATGGCGTCGGTCAGGCGGGTTTGCCG
Source organism: Anaerolineae bacterium (assembly GCA_034437315.1). Lineage (GTDB taxonomy): Bacteria > Chloroflexota > Anaerolineae > B4-G1 > B4-G1 > DSAR01. Next base: position 15,265 of record DAOTUC010000066.1, on the reverse strand, counting down.
GGGCTCCTGGTTGGGGAGGGGATGCCAGTGAATGTTGAGCCGTTGAATGTCGAAACCGGCGTAGGCGATCTCCCATAGGGCTTTCAGAGAAGCGATGGCCCCGGCGCTGGTGTAGACGTGAAAGGCCGGCGCGCTGGCGTCGATGCCCAGCCGGTTGAGGGCGAACATCGGGAATCCCAATGCGTGGTCGCCGTGGGCGTGGGAGATGAACACGTGTTCGATGTCCATGACCTGGATGCCAGTCTGATGTAGTTGATGCATGATCATCGGCCCGGTTTCAATCAGCATGCGGAATTCGCCGCTCTCAATGAGCAGCGCGAGATTGCTCCTATGCCCGGCGGAGAATGCGCCGCCGGTTCCGAGAAAATAGACGTTTGTCATAGATAAATACTCTAGCTACCCGCCCGTAGTTTACGATTGATCATCCTCGCGAGATTGAATCGTTGGCCCAGAATGGGATTCTACCATATTCGCCCAATTGTTCCAGCGCCTAACGCCCCAGGATTTGCCGGGCGATGACCAGCCGTTGAATCTGGTTGGTGCCCTCGCCGATGGCGCACAACCGTTGATCCCGGTACATCCGTTCGACCTCATACTCGCGGACGTAACCGTAGCCGCCGTGGATCTGGATCGCCTTGTAGCATACCCGTTCCGACATCTCGGTGGCGAAGAGTTTAGCCATCGCCGCTTCCTTGGTGAAACGCTCGCCCTGGGCCCGCATCTCGGCGGCGCGGTTGACCAACAGGCGGGCGGCGTCGATGTCGGTCGCCATCTCGGCCAGCATCCACTGAATGGCCTGGAACTTGGCGATGGTGCGGCCGAATTGTTGGCGTTCTTGGGCGTAAGCGAGCGCCTTGTCGAACGCGCCCTGGGCCAATCCCACCGCCATAGCCGCGATGGCGACCCGCCCGGCGTCCAGCGTGGTCAGGAATTGCTTGAAGCCTTCATTCTCCTTCCCCAGGAGATTTTCCGCCGGGATGCGGCAATCCTCGAAAAAGAGTTCCGAGGTCACCGAGCCCTTGAGGCCCATCTTTTTCTCGTCCCGCCCCGGCTCGAAACCGGGCGTCCCCCGCTCGACGATGAAGGCGGAGATGCCGCGGGCGCCGGCCTCCGGATCGGTCTTGGCGGTGATGACGACGTAGTCGGCGATAGAGCCATTGGTGATGAAAATTTTCTGTCCGTTGATGATCCATTCGTCGCTCGCCTCGTCGCGGACGGCGCGGGTGCGGGTGGCGCCGGCGTCGGAACCGGCCTGCGGTTCGGTCAGGCCGAAGGCGCCGATCTTTTCCCCGTGGGCGGCGGGCGTCAGATACGTTTCCTTTTGCGCTTCGCTGCCGAAGAGATAGACCGGTTCGCAGAAGAGAGAGGTCTGGGCGTCCAGGGTGATGGCCATCGAGCCGGAGACCCGCGCGATCTCTTCCAGCGCGATGACCAAACTCATGTAGTCGCATCCCGCCCCACCATACTTTTCCGGGAAGGGCAGGCCGATGATGCCCAATTCTCCCATCCGCCGGAATAGATCATCGGGAAATTCATCGCTCGCGTCGATCTCTTCGGCGCGCGGAGCGATCTCCTTTTCGGCGAACTCCCGCACCATGCGACGGATCATCTGGTGTTCCTCGTTAGCTTGCCAATTCATAATGTCTCCTCGTTTATAGTAAAACTGACGTTAACTCTTGGGGGCTCGTATACCGGCGACGATGTCGCGCCCGGCGGTGACGTAGGCGTGGGCGATGTAGGGCGTGTTATGGGCGACGCCCACGCGACCGGAGCGATCCACGACGATGACGCCGCCATCGCCGCTCGTGCGTTCCGCCAGGGCGGCGATGGCAGCGTCGGCCGCTTGCTGGGCGCTCATGCCGGCGTCGATCAGGTCGCATACCCGTTTGCTGATGACGATTTTCATCAGCGCCTCCCCCATACCGGTGGCGGAGACCGCCCCGCTTCGGTTATCGGCGTAGGCGCCGCAGCCGACCAGGGGGGAATCGCCCACGCGACCGGGGTGTTTGTTGAAGGTGCCGCCGGTGGATGTGGCAGCCGCCACGTTCCCCTGGGCGTCTATCGCCACCGCGCCGACGGTGTCGGAGGGCCGCTTGAGCGTTTGCTGCTCGTTGCCGTCCCATTCGTGGTCCGCGCCGTCCAATTGTGCGCGCCAGCGCGCCCGTTCTCGTTCGATGACCAGTTCTTCGGCGGGGCAGATGGGGACGCCACGCTCGCGGGCGAAAGCCTCGGCCCCGGCGCCGGCGAGCATATTGTGTTCACTCTCCGCCATCACCAGGCGGGCCAGGCTGACCGGGTTGCGCACCCGTTGCACCGTCGCCACTGCCCCGCAGTTCAGGTCGCGGCCGTCCATAATCATAGCGTCCATCTCGATCTCCCCGGCGGCGTTGAGGAATGACCCGCGACCGGCGTCGTAGGTCGGGTCGTCCTCCAATATCCGCACGGCGGCTTCGACCGCGTCCAGGGCGGATCCGCCGTTGGTTAACAGGTCCCAGCCGGTTTCGACTGCGCGACGGCAGCCGGCCTGGTGGGCTTCGTGGGTTTCCAGGGGGATGTCGTAAGCGCCCCCGTGCACGATGAGGGTTATTAAGGTCAGATTTTTCATTGTGCCTCTCTTGGTGCTAGGTTGATCTATCAGCGGCTTTGCCGCCTGCTCGGAAATCCCAACATATTTGCTCCGGGTTGGGCAGACCAAGAACGAGCAGCCTGCTCAACCCGGAGCGGTATTGGGGTTAGGCGATGCTAGGACAGCGGCCGGAAGTAGGCGATGTCCAGGATGCCGCCCTGACGTTCGTCTGGCTCCTTGAAAACCGCCTCGACCGGCATGCCGATGCAGAGTTGCTCAGGTTCCACCTCGCCCAGGAAATGGACGAAACCGCCGTCTGTATCGTCGATGTGCACGAAGGCTATTGCTCGCGGTTCTGGCAGCCGGTTGCCGTCCAGGTCCAGGTGGACGATGGTGAACGTCTCCACGAAGCCGGTCGTGGGGACTTCGACCCATTCCTCCAGTTGAGCGAAGCATTGCTCGCAGTAGAGCCGTGGAGGTGTGTAAACCAGGTCGCAGGAGGGGCAAATCGTGCCCAGGAATTTACCGTTCTCCATGATCTCGCGGAAGAATTTTTCCCCGGCGATGCCGGCGGTGTACCGGCCCAGGGTGGGCATATCTCCGCGCCAGGCGAGGGCGTCGCCCGCGTGTTCGATGCGATGTAACAAGCTCATCTTTATTCTCCTTACTCCACCGGTTTGAAGTGGACGATGTCGGTGATGGACCCGGTGCGCGCTTCCGCCGGTTTCCACACCGCCTGGACCCGCATCCCGATCTTGACCGCGTCAGGGGCCACATCGCCCAGCATGTGCATGATGCCCATACCGGCTGATGCGCCGTCGATTTCGATGACGGCCGGGATGAGCGGGTCTTCCAACCGGATCATATCCCACGTGACGTAACAGAGGGAGAAGGTGATCACCGTGCCGGTGTCCTGGAGAGGTATCCAGTGATCGGTGGCGCAGAAACAGCTCTCGCAGAACATGCGGGGCGGGATCAACACCCGTCCGCATTCCGGGCAATGGCGGCCGATCAACTGCCCGGCCTTCAGCCCTTGCAGGTACCGTCCGATGGCGACGCCGGCGTCCCAGGCGTATTGCGTGTTGGGATCCCAGGTCTCGAAGAGAACGCGGCCTTCCTTGAAGTCCCTGCTACGTAGGTAGACGCTTTCATAAACGTGTTCTTTCATTTTTGACCTCCTTATCCTAGACGCCCATGACGATCACGGTGCCCACTTGCATCAGGTCGCCCCAGGCCTGGGCCAGGCCCCGCTTGGGGTTCCCCGGCACCTGTCGAGCGCCGGCCTCGCCCCGCAACTGCCAGAAGATCTCCGCGACTTTCATCAGGCCAGCAGCGGCGATGGGGTTACCGACGCCCAGCAGGCCTCCCGAAGGGCAGACCGGCAGGTCGCCGTCCCGTTGGGTGACGCCGTCGGCGGCCGCCCGGGGGGCCTCACCCTTGTCGAAGAGCATCAATCCCTCCAGGTGGTGGAGTTCTTTGTAATCGAAGGGGTCGTAAGGCTCGGCGATGTGGATCTGCTTGCGGGGTTCGGTGACGCCGGCCATCTTGTAGGCCATACGGGCCGCCTCCTCGACGTAGACCGGGTAGGAAAGATCCCGGTTGGTCCAGTAGGCGGTGTCCAGGTTCCAACCGACACCCTCGACCCAGACCGGCTTGGGGGTCGCCCGGCGGGCGACGTGGTTGGCGCTCATCACCAGGGCCACGGCGCCATCGCTGATCGGGCTGACGTCCCCCCGCTGCACGGGCCAGGCCATCACCTCGGTATTGAGGATGTCGTCCACGGTGATGTCGGGATCGCCGAGCAGCGCCGCCGGGTGATCGGCGGCGTTGCGTTTGTTCTTGACCGCGACGGTGGCGATGTCCCGCTTCTCGAGCCCGTAGCGGTTCATATAGGCGTTCATCTCCAGCGCGAAAATCCACAACAGATTGGGCTTTAACGGACGTTCGGTGGTGTGATCGAAGATGGTGAGGAAAGCGCCCTGGGGATGGGGTTGGCATGAGGACATCTTCTCCTCACAGACGACCAGGACGGTGTCGAAGAGGCCGCTGGCGACGTGATACCAGCCCTGGATGGCGGCGAAGACGCCCGTGCCGCCGCCCACGTAGCCCCGCATCACCGGTTTGCCCCACGCCCCGCACCCGTCGGATAGATATTCGCTTTTCATGTGCACGCCGTCGAAGGCGTCCGGGGCGGTGCCGATCACGACGGCGTCTACGTCGTCCAACGTCATTTCGCAGGATGCCAAGGCCAGGTGGGCGGCCTCCCAAGCCAGTTCTTTGGGCGTCTCCTGGGCCCGCCGGACGAACTTGGTCATCCCTGCGCCAATCACTGCGACGCGATTGCTGTTCATTGCGCGATTTCCATTCATTGTTCGTCTCCTTTCTAGCGGTTGCTCAGGATCACGGCTGCGCCGCCGGTGGTGGGCACGCCGCGCCAGCCGAAGGCCAGACCGACCTCGGCGTTTTTTACCTGTCGTTGACCGGCCTCGCCGCGCAATTGCTGCACGACTTCTAACACGCGGGCCAGGCCGGTGGCGTCCAGCAAGTGTCCCTCGCCCTGTGCGCCCCCGGAGGGGTTGACGGGGAATTCTCCCGTCAGCGCAGCGCCGCCCTCGGCCGTCCACGCGCCGGCGGTTCCGGCCGGGCACAGGCCCAGCGCCTCCAGGTGTTGCAGTTCTTTGTAGGCGAAGGTGTCGTCGATCTCGGCGAAGTCGATCTCGTTGCGCGGACTTTTGATCCCGGCGGTGCGGTAGGCCATCTCGGCCGCGTCGCGGGCGTAACGGGCGACGCCCCAGGCGCGGCTCTCGAGCCAGAAGGTGTCGTTGGCCCAACCGACGCCGTTGACCCAGATCGGCTCGTCGGTGAGCGCGCGAGCGGTTTCGCCGTTTGCCAGGACGAGGACGATCGCGCCGTCGCTGTGCCCGGCGCATTCCAGCCGGGTCAGCGGTTCAGATATCGGTTCTGAGTTCAGAACGTCGTCGATGGTGACGGCGCCGCCGTATCCCGCCAGGGGATTGAGCAGCGCGTTGTTGCGGTTCTTGGCCGCGACGCTGGCGCACTCGGCGTGGGTCGTCCCGGTCTCGGCCATGTAGCGCAACATCTCCATGCCCGCCACGTAGTAGGGATGGGCCGCCAGCGGCCGGTTGAAGACCGGGTCGAAGGCGAAGGCCAGGACGTATGGCAGTGTGAGGATGTTAGAGGCCTTGCTGTGCGCTTCGACGACCACGACGTCGAATTGCCCGGTGAGGATTTGCATCACGCCGGCCGCCAGGCCGTGGATGCCCTCGCCGGCGATAGTCTGAACCGGACGATGCAGCGCGCCGAGTTGGTCGGGCACGTACTCGTCGAAGATGCTGACGCCCTCGTTGTAATCCTCGCCGACGGTGACGAAGCTATCCACGTCTCGGCGGGGATCGATCCCGGCTTCTTCGTAAGCCCGGGCGGCCGCTTCGTACATCAGTTCTTTGTACGAGAGGTCAGGGGTGATGGAGCGGAAACCGCTCCATCCGATGCCTGCGATGGCAACTTCTCTGATCACGTTTGCCTCCTTTCAAATCAAAACTGACTTCTGAGGTCTCTTCTCAAAAAGTCGGGGTAAAAGTAGAGCGGAATGGTATTCCGCCTTTATCCCGATTTTCAGAAGAGACCTTCCCAAGAGTAATAAAGTTGCGTTGATCCTGACGATAAAATCCTTGTTTTATCACCTCCTTGCGCGTTAGATTATTCGCACGACTAATCGGCGTTCGCTGGCGCCTCGAATCGACCATCTTCGCGACGCTTCATCGGGCGTATGGCGATGACGGCGTCTCGATTGAGCGGGCCGTAGATGTGGGGGAAACCTCCTTCGTACTTCACCGGGGCGTAAACCCGCCGCTCGTTTAGCGTGAGCAGTAGAAAATCGCCGGCGACGTCGCGGTAGAATGTGTTGGCGACCTGAAGGAGTTTGTCTAATCCCTTGGTGCAGTGAATGAAGCCGTCGCTATCGAAGTTATGGGTTAGGTAGGGGGCGTTCGCGTCGAGACTGTTCCAGTAATCGGCGTGAACCAGGTGGTAAATGATATGTGTGCGATTAGGTGTCATGGATCTCCGTCGTGCGGACCTGTGACTCGAATGGGGATCTGTGGCGCATCCTATCATGCTACTGATATTGTATACCAAATTGGATAAAATTGAAAATGGGAACGGAGGCGTCGTCGCCCCCGAGCGGATGGGGGATGCCAGTTGGGCTTGTTGCAGGATTTGCCAGGATGAGGCGCTGGGCTGGTGGAGCAAATCGGAGGCGCGTGAGCGGTAAAACAGGGATGACGGTCGCTATCGACCGTCATCCCTTGAAGATAAAAGAAAACTTCCGAAGTCTGCTTTGCCCGCTACTTGTGTAGATTCCAGGCGGCGATCACGCCGATGCCGGCCCTGGTTAGTGCGTCGGCGGTCAGGTTCAGCGACTTGTGTTTCTCGACGTAGTTCTTTTCGAGCGCCGGCATAAGGCCCTGTTCCATGATCTCCGATTTTGGCAGGAAGTATTCCAGGATGTCGGAGGGATGGTCCATCTCCACCTCGACCTCCGGATCGCCGCCCTCGTGCTTGGCGGCGATGTTGGGCACCTCGGCCGCGACCTCCACCAACTCTTCGCGCCGGTTATACGGTTGGCGCACGATCGACTTCCAGGTCTCGACGATGTGGTGCTCGAAACGCACCACGTCCTCCAGCCCCAGGGCCTGGCGGACGACGGCGGCCTGGCGGATCGTCTCGTTGTCGACCGAGTTGGAGAGGTTGAAACCGATGAGCGACGTGGTCCCATCCGGCCGGGCGAACAGGCGGGCGGTCATCAACGTCCACAGGACGGAGAAGGGGTTATCGTTCCCCATGTAGACGGAGATCTTGAACTCGTTGTCGACGCCCAGCCTGTGGAGGAAATAGCCCAAGAGCACCGTGCCGGGGTTGATGTTGAGCACCTGGCGGATGCCATATTCGGTGTAATAATGGAGATACTCGTCGATCCACTTGAGCGCGTAATCGTTGGGCTCCCCGATGCCGCCGAAATAGCCCGTGATCGTCTCCGGGCCGCCCAGGTGGACGTTCGACCCGTCGGTGCCCTTGGTATCCAGCGTCTCCACGTAGGTGGCGCCGACGACCTGCATCGCGGCGGCGACCGCCAGCGTATCCCCTTGATCTTCCACCTGTTCCGCCATATTGCGCACCCGGATGAAGCGACCGGGCATCAGTTCCCGCTTTTCGATCGCCCGCTTGGTCTGGGTGATCAACCAGGGGAAGTATTGGAGGGCGCTGATCTCCAGCGTGACGGCGTTTTCCTCGTTGATCTCGGTCGAAGCGGCGGCCTCTCCCAGGACTTTTTGGCGGTACTCGCCCATCGAAACAAAGGCTTCCTGTTCCCGTTGTTCGATCAGCCACTCGACGTCGGACAGGTAGGGCGAGTCGGCCTCTTTGAGGCGCGCCATGAGGCTGTCCATCTCGCGCGCCTCCTCCGCTTTCCGGTTGATCTCCGCCGGGCCGCCGTAGCGCTCGACGATGGCCCAGAGTTCGTTGATGAGCGGGTTGTCTTCGTCGGTCAAGAACGCGTTGATCTCTTCTACGGCTTCCTGAGATATTTTAAGCACGTCTCGATCGATCATTGTTTACCTCCCTATCAATTCTAGGAATTTTTCCTCTTCCCCTTCCAACATGTTGTAGCAGTGCTCGGCCTTGGGGAACGCATCGGCCCGCACCTCGTCGCAATAATCTTTCATCGCTTGGGTGACGACCTGCGCGACGTTGCTATATTTCTTGACGAACTTGGGCGTGAAGGCCTGGAACTGTCCGATCATGTCGGATACGATCAGCAGTTGCCCGTCGCAATGGGGGCCGGCGCCGATGGATAGAACCGGGATGTCCAGATCCTCGGTGATGAACTTGCCGATCTCCGGAGGGATTGCTTCTAGCAAGATCATCTGGGCGCCAGCGTCCCGCACCGCCCGGGCGTCCTCGACGACCATCTGGGCCGATTCAGCCGTTCGCCCCTGGGCCTTGTGTCCGCCCAACTGACCGGAACTCTGCGGCGTCAGGCCGACGTGGCCCATGACGACGATGCCGGCGTTGACGATGGCCTCAATCTGCGAGGCGATGCGTACGCCGCCTTCCAGTTTGATCGCGTCGCACGCGGCCTCCTTCAGGAAGCGCCCCGCGCTCTCGACCGCTTTGTCGGCGGAACTCTGGTAGGACATAAAGGGCATATCGCCGATGACGAAGGTCTTGGACGCGCCTCGGACGACCGCCTCGGTGTGATAGATCATCTGATCCATCGTGACCGGTATCGTCCCCTTGTACCCGTAGACGCACATGCCCAGGCTATCGCCGACCAGCAGCATGTCCAGCCCCGCCGCCTCGGCGAACTGGGCGGTGGGATAATCGTAGGCGGTCAGGAAGGTGATCTTTTCGCCTTTCTCTTTCATCTTGTAGAAATCGTGGATCATTTTTTTCTTAGCCATTTTTATCTCCTCTCAATCTTTAATCGACCTATTGTTCTGCGTCTATGGCCTATCTATACTTGGCTACTTGCCTCTACCGATTAAAACACGCTCTAAGGCGTTTTGTAGGCTAGTACGGGCTAACTTCCGAATTGCTGGATCAGAATGTCCCTCAGGGTGGGCTGACCGATGACCTGGAGTTCGTAACGCACCCGATCCATCGGCTTGTTGACCTCAAGCACGCGCCGCAGGTCGATGGGGGTCGCGGAGAGCACCAGATCGCACTCGGCTCGGTCGATAGTCTCTTCCAGGTCCCTGATTTGCTCGTCGCCGTATCCCATCGCCGGCAGGATCATCTCCAGGTGCTCGTATTTCTCGAACGTGTCGGCGATGGAGCGGACGGCGTAGGGGCGCGGGTCGACCAGCTCGGCCGCGCCGAACTTGTGGGCGGCGACCACGCCGGCCCCGTACGCCATCTCCCCGTGGGTCAGGGTGGGGCCGTCCTCAATGACCAACACCCGCTTGCCACGGATACCCTCCGGGCGCTCGACGAAGATGGGAGAAGCGGCGTCCACGACGATGGCCTGGGGGTTCAGGGCGGCGACGTTATCCCGCACCTGTCCGATCCCTTCAGGGCCGGCCGTGTCGATCTTATTGATGACGACGACGTCGGCTGCGCGCAGGTTCGCTTCGCCGGGGTGGTAGCGCAATTCGTGACCGGCGCGGTGTGGATCGGCGACCGTGATGAATAGATCCGGCTCGTAGAAAGGCAGGTCGTTGTTCCCCCCGTCCCACACGACGACGTCCGCCTCTTCCTCCGCCTGGCGCAGGATGGCCTCGTAGTCCACACCGGCGTAGACGATCAGGCCGCGGTCGATGTGCGGCTCGTATTCCTCCCGCTCTTCGATGGTGCATTTATGATGATCCAGATCGTCATAATTGGCAAAGCGTTGCACCGCCTGAGCCGCCAGATCTCCGTAGGGCATGGGGTGGCGAATGACGACCACGTTCCGCCCCATCTCTTGCAGTACGTCGCACACGTGGCGCGTGCTCTGGCTTTTGCCGCAGCCGGTGCGCACGGCGCACACGGCGACGACCGGTTTTTTGCTCTTGAACATCGTCGCGCCGGCGCCCATCAGCCGGAAATCTGCGCCGGCTATCAGGACCTCGGATGCTTTGTGCATTACGTACTCATGGGGCACGTCGGAATAGGAGAAGATGACTTGATCTACCTCGTGCGCCTGGATGAGGTCGCTTAATGCCTCTTCCGGATGGATGGGTATCCCCTCTGGATAGAGCGCTCCCGCCAGTTCGGGGGGATATTGTCGTCCCTCGATGTCGGGGATTTGCGTGGCTGTGAAGGCGACGACTTCGTAATCCGTGTTGCCGCGGAAATAGGCGTTGAAGTTGTGGAAGTCGCGCCCGGCGGCCCCCATGATGATAATGCGTTTTCTGTTCATATGTGCAAGACCTCCTAATTAGTATTGTGGTGTACCTCCACTCGCGTCGTCTTTGCCGCGAACCAGGAAAAACCACAGCAGCAGAGGTACAACCAGGACCAAGATACTCAGACAGCATGGCGCGACGCCGTACGCCGGCGCGATCGTGCCAGCGCCGGTCGTCCCGCCAACATCCGTGCTCCATTCGCCTAGATCGGCGAAGATCATCATGCCGGCTAGACACAGGGGTAGGGTACAACAGAGAAATGTGAGCACGCCCACGATGATGGTTACCGTTAAGCCAGTTTGCTTGTTCATTTCATTTTCTCCTTTAGCTTGGAATTGGGTCGTTTGCTATGCCAACCGAGCCAGCAGGATGCCGAGCTCGTATAACACCATAAAGGGGATCATAACCAGCAACATATTGACAGGGTCGGTTGTGGGGGTGATGACGGCGGCACCGGCGGCGGCGCCGATGATGACGGCCCGTCGCGCCTTGGCGAACCCTTGATGGTCGATGACGCCTAGTTTAGCCAGGAAGAACATCACCAACGGGGTCTCAAAGATCAGCCCGGCCCACATCAGGACGTTGCCGACGAAGGAGATATATTCGTCGATGGAATAACGTTGTTCCACGATGCCGGGTAAAAATCCCTGGAGAAAGGGAATCGCCGCTGGCAACAGCACCGTGGCGGCGAAGACGATGCCCAGCGCGAAGCTCAACGAGGCGGCCGGCGCGCCGATCATCACGTAGCGGCGCTCGTTTGGTTTGAGACCGGGGGCGACGAATTGAAACAACTCGTACATCATGACCGGCATGGCGAGGACGGCGCCTACCAGGAGAGCGATCTTGATGAAGACGGCCGGGGGCGTGGTGGGCGAGCTGGCGAACGGGAGGCGGTCGCCCAGCGGGGCGGTCAATGCGCGCAGCACCGGTTGGGTGAGTAAGACGCCGACGACCGTGCATAGAATGAGGGCGATGATGATGCGTACCAGGCGCTGGCGGAGTTCCTCCAGGTGTTCCAGGATGCCCATTGTGGACGTGTCGTTTTGGGGATTCATGGCTCCTTTTAGAGCGCTACTTTCAGGACGCTATTTTCAGGGTGCTATTGATCGCTGGGCGGCTCATCCGCCTGGCGGGTGGGTGGACTTTCGCCGTCAGCGATGCCTTGTAGAGCCTGGCGTGTCTCTCGTTCCACGGCTTGAAGGTCGGCCTGGATTTCCGTGATGGGTCTGACGATATCGTTGATCATATGTTCTGAGGAAGGGAGATGAGCGCCGGGTTGACCGCCCGCTTGGCGAGGGGGCTGATTTCCACCGTCGGCGATGCCTCGTATGGTCTGCTGCGCCTCTCGCTCCACGGCTCGAAGGTCGGCCCGGATTTCCGTTATAGGTCTGACGATATCGTTGATCAGATTTCCGGGCCCCTGGTTTTCGTCCATATCGGTCTCGGTGTTGAGCACATCGGCCTGGAAATTGGACGCGAACTCCTGGGAAAATCGACGCAATTGGGCCGTCCAGCGGCCCAACGTGCGGATGATCTCCAACATACGCTGGGGGCCGAGAACCAGGATGGCGATGGCTAAGATGACCATCAATTCAAGCGGGCCGACCTGCAGGAAACTCACGATTCTATCCTTTGCTTGATGTCTCAGGGTCAGCGCTTGCGGCTTGAGCGATGTTCTGTTTATGCTCGACGAGTGCGCCCAGCACACCGTTAATGAAGCGGGGGGCGCTATCGGATCCGAAGGCTTTGGCCAATTCGACCGCTTCGTTGATGGCGACTTTGACGGGCGTCTTCTGTTCATCAATGGCGAATTCAAAAATCGCCATTCGCAGGATGTTGCGGTCGATGTAGGCCATTTGTTCCAGCGGCCATTCGGGCGCGTGTTGATGAATGAACGTGTCCAGCGTTTCCTGGTAGGTGAGGACGCCGTGCACCAGGTGACGGCAGAAGTCTTTCGTGGATTGCGGCAAGCGGTTGGCGGAGATGCGCTGGTCGAGGACGATCTCTGGCGCGTGCTCGGCGCAGTCGATTTCGTATAGCGCTTGTAAAGCGACGATGCGGGCTTGATGTCTGGCTCTCACGATAGAGCGCCTCCGTTGGAAATAGGGGCCCGGTTTAGGCCCAGCTGAGAACCTTCCCGAAAGCTAAAAAGAACAGTCTAAAAGGCCAAAAAAGGCCACTTTTAGGTGATTTTCGGCTAGCTTCACCGCTTCTGTACTTTCGGGAAGGTCTTGTGAGCTTTGTCCAAAGTCCAATACAAATGCTTACAAACTGTATTGGTTTGAGGCCTGGTTTACCTGTCTATTGAGCGCGCGACGTCCTCGACGTAGACGTCAACCGATTGGACGTTCATCCCGATCATATCTTGAATGGCCCGGTTGACCTCGGTTTGAATCTGGCGTCCGACGTTGAGCATATTGACGTCCGACTCGGTCACGACGTACAACGTCACCCGGACGCTTTCGTCGACGATGTCGATCTTCACGCCGTCCTGGCGCAAGAAGCGGCGCATGCCCGGGGGCGAGATGAGGCGAGCCACGCCCGGTATAGCCAGCGTCGTGAGGCGCGCGGTGGTTTCTAACACGTCCGGCGCGATGGTGATTTTACCGATTTTGGGTTCGATTTCCATTTACTGTTCCTTCCCTCAAGTGATCAGCCCGCCATCCACGGAGAGCGTCTCTCCCGTGATAAAGGCCGCTTCGTCGGAGGCCAGAAAAGCGACGGCGTAGGCGATCTCCTCGGGTTGGCCCATCCGTCTCAGCGGCGTGGCCTCGACGATCTGCGTTTTCCATTCTTCTGGCTGCTCCATCGTGAGGTCGGTGGGCACGAAACCTGGCGCGACGCAGTTGACGGTGATGTTGCGCGGGCCAAGCTCCTTCGCCAGGCTCTTGGTGAAACCGATCAGGCCGGCTTTCGAGGCGGCGTAGTTGGTCTGCCCGGCCTGTCCGACGACGCCGACGATCGACGTGATGTTAATGATCCGCCCCTGACGCTTCTTCAGCATCGGGCGGGCGGCGGCCTTGCAGCAATTGAACGCGCTTTTCAGGTTGATGCGGATCACGTCGTCCCAATCCTGCTCCTTCATCCGCATCAGCAATTGATCGCGGGTGATTCCGGCGTTGTTGACCAGGATGTCGATTTGGCCGTAGGCGTCTATCGCCGTCTCAATCAAATGGCTGGCCTGCTCAAAGTCGCTGACGTCGGCTTGAACGGCTGTGGCTTGTCCGCCGGCCTGCTCAATGGCCCTCACGACCTCGGCGGCCGCCTCGGCGCTGCGGTTGTAATTGACGACGACGCGGGCGCCCCGGCGCGCCAATTCCAGCGCGATGGCTCGCCCAATGCCGCGCGAGGCGCCAGTGATAACAGCCGCTTTCTGCTTGAGGTTCACGATGGGCTTCCGTTTCTCGGTATGCGAGCGTGTGTTTTAAAGACGCTGTTGAATTCATTGCTTGATACGTCAACACGCTGCTGGGAAAATGGAAGGGAGCAGGCTTGTCGTCGCCTACTCCCTTCTGGTTACGCGAGTACGTCCTCCACAGACATCCTTTCGACCTGGCGATTGATGCGGCGCGTCAACCCGGTGAGCACCTTGCCCGGCCCAATTTCGACGAACCGGGACACACCTTCGCCGATCATCCATGCCATCGACTCAGTCCAGCGCACGGGAGCGGTCAGCTGCTTGCCCAGCGCGATGCGGATGTCAGTCGGATCGGTGAGGGGGGCGGCGGAGGCGTTGGCTACAATCGGGACGTCCGGCTCCTGGAATGACGTCTCATCAAGGTGGTGTTTGAACTCAGCCGCGGCCTGGGCCATCAGGGGGGAGTGGGCGGCGATGCTCACGGCGAGCCGGATGACGCGCTTGGCGCCCTCTTCTCTGGCCTGATTCATCGCCTGTTCCAATGCCGAGATCGCCCCTGAGATGACCAATTGCCCTGGACAATTGTCGTTGGCGACGCCGACGTATTTCCCCGATTGTTTCTGGACTGTCGCGCAGATCGTTTCCACCAGGGGGCGATCTAATCCCAAGATGGCCGCCATACCGCCGGGAGTTTGTTCGCCGGCCTGGGCCATCAACTCGCCTCGAACGCGCGTTAACTTCAATCCGTCCTCGAACGTGAGGGCGCCGGCGGCGACCAATGCGCTGAACTCTCCCATACTATGACCGGCGATGTAAGCGGCGTCGGATAGCAAATGCCTGGCTTTCAACACCCGGAAGGCCGCGTAACTGCTCATCAGGATGGCGGGTTGGGTGTTTCGCGTATCGTTTAACCGCTCTTCGGGGCCGTCGCGGCAGAGTTTCGATAGCGACATGCCCAGGGCTTGATCTCCGCGGTCGAAGACGACGCGGGCTTCTGGGTGACGCTCGTACAATTCGCGCCCCATCCCCACGTATTGGGAGCCTTGACCTGGAAATAGATAGGCGGTTAAACCCATTTGATTGCGTGAGTTTATTCTTCCTTGATTTCGAGAACCTGGACACCCCGATAGGTCCCACAACTGAGGCAGACGTGGTGCGGTCGCACCGGCGCGTCGCATTGCGGGCATTTATTCAAATGGGGCGCTTTTAGCTTCCACTGGCTATGACGATGGCCTCCTCGCGCCTTCGAGATTCTTCGCTTGGGTACTGCTCCCATAGCTAATCACACTCCTTTCTACTGATGGCTCTCTGGGATTTCGCATGGCGAGACCCTAAAGGTTTTGCTCAAGGCCGCACAAACAACGTTTTTGCCTTAAACAATGACCTTTTTCCATCAAAACCAGCGCAAAAACCTTTAGGGTCTATGATGGGCCA
>DAOTUC010000065.1:0-22690 GCA_034437315.1 Anaerolineae bacterium | reverse complement strand
GAGCCGCGCGGAGATCGACCGGAAGATGGACGAGATTATCGCTTTTGCGGAACTTGAGCGGTTCATCGACGTGCCGGTGAAGCACTACTCGTCGGGGATGTACGTGCGGTTGGGGTTCTCGGTGGCGGTGCATACAGATCCGGAGATTTTGCTCTTGGATGAGGTGCTGGCGGTGGGAGATCAGAATTTCCAGCACAAATGTCTTGAGCATATTATGGATATGAAGCGGCAGGGTGTGACGATCTGTTTCGTTTCGCATGGTTTGGGATCGGTTCGACGGCTCTGTTCGCGCGCTGTTTGGCTCAACGATGGTGTTGTGCAGGAGAACGGTGACGTTGACGACGTTGTTTCGTCCTACTTGCGCCACGCGGCGGAGGAAGAGGAAAAGGCGAGCGCGAGGGATGCAATACGAGATGATAAATCGGAAGCTGGAGCCAAGGATGTACAGGAGGCGTCAGACAAGGCTAAGCAGCGATGGGGCACAGGGGATGTAAGGGTTGTTGATGTTTCTTTCCTTGATGCAACTGGGGAAGAGCGGACTATATTTCGGGTTGGGGAACCCTGGACGGTGCGCTTGCGTTATCGTGCGCCGCAGCGGATCGAGAAGCCGGTCTTTGGATTGGCTGTCCATCGCAATGATGGCCTGCACGTGTGTGGCCCCAATACCCAGTTCGCTGGGTTAGATATTCCTTTTGTCGATGGTGAGGGGGAAGTGATGTACCGGGTGGATGAGCTTCCTTTGATGGAGGGTACGTATCTGGTGTCGGTCTCGGCGCACAATGAGGCGGATACAGTGATGTATGATTGTCATGATCGCCTCTATCCTTTCAGGGTACGCCAGGTAGGAACAGAGGAACGATATGGTCTGGTAAGCTTGCGCGGAGAATGGGGGTGGAGCAATAAGCATCGGCAAGTAGAGAAAAGTCGGGAGGTGGTATGAGTCAGCCTCGTGTGCTCATCATCACCCACGATGTGGTGGGCGAAAATATGGCCGGGCCGGCTATTCGCTGTTGGGAGTTTGCGCGTGTTCTAAGTCGTGAGGTGGATGTTGTGTTGGCGACGCCTCACCCTACCTCGCTTTCGCTACGGGCGTTTGAGGTTGTGCAATATGATATAGACAAACTGGAAACGTTGGCTTCTCAGAGCGATGTGGTTGTTCTATCTGGCGCTACGCTTTGGCGCTTCCCCTCTCTGAGAGATATATTGGCGCCCTTGGTGGTCGATGTTTACGACCCCTTTCTACTGGAAAGCTTGCCTATGTTGACCGGCTTGCCAAGCACCGAGCGCCGCCGTCGTCACGCGGAGACGCTGGACGCACTCACCGATTTATTGACCTGGGGGGATTTTTTCATCTGCTCCAGCGAGAAGCAGCGCGATTATTGGCTCGGATGGCTCAACGCGCTGGGACGCATAAATCCTCTCACGTATGACGACGACCCCACGCTGCAACGCTTGATCGACGTGGTCGCTTTCGGCTTGCCGGAAGAGCCACCGGAACATACTCATCCTGTGCTCAAAGGCGTCTGGCCGGGCATAGAACCGGAGGATCACCTCATCGTCTGGGGCGGTGGGGTTTACAACTGGTTCGATCCACTGACGCTGATCCGGGCTATGGAGCGTGTCTCGAAGCAGCGCGACGACGTCAAGTTGTTCTTCCTGGGCATAAGCCACCCCAACCCAGATGTGCACGACGGTGAAATGGCGGAAAAGGCGGTCGCCTTGAGCCAGGAGCTGGGCCTCCACGAGCGATGCGTCTTCTTCAACGGCTGGACGCCTTACGAGGAGCGGCAGAATTACCTGCTGGAGGCCGATGTGGGAATCAGCTTGCACTTCGCCCACGTGGAGACCCATTTCTCGTTCCGCACGCGCTTATTAGATTACATCTGGACCGCGCTGCCCATCATTGTCACTCAGGGTGATGTCTTGAGTGCTTTGGTCGAACAATATAATCTGGGATGGGTGGTCGATTATGAAAGCGTGGGGAGTGTGACCACGGCTGTGCTTCAGAGTGTCGAGAGTTCGCGGGATGATTTCCGAGAGCGTTTCGCCACGGTCATTCCTCAGTTGAGGTGGGATGTCGTGATGAGGCCGCTGGTGGAATTTTGTCGCAATCCCCGGTGCGCCCCGGACAGGGCGCTGACCCGCATCGATTTGCAGTCGCTGCCCACGCTGAAGCTGATCAGCCAGATCAACGCCTTGAGGCGGGAGGTGGATGGACGGGCTGAGCGCACCAGCCGCCTGGAAGGCGCTCTGCGGGAGCGCGAGGCCCGTATAGCCAACTTGGAGCGAAAGATGCTGACGAAGGATGCGCAAGTCACTGGTCTGGAACGTCAAGTTACTGGTCTGAAAAATCAAGTGCAGGCCAAGGATGATGATGTCGCCCAATTGAGGGAAATGCTCGCTCAGATCCAGCAAGGGCGGGTGATGCGTTTGATGAACGGGATCAATCACATCATCAAAGGAGGGTCGCTGAAATAATGGATCCGCTGGATCGCCTTTATACCCAGAACGCAGCCTATCAGCCCCGGCACGACGGCACCTTCTGGATTTTAAGCGACGCCGACGGCTGGGGTGTGGCTCTCGACGACGCGGCATACCGCATCTGGTTGGCCTGTGACGGGCGGCCTACCGCGCAGGTGATCGACGAGCTCGCCGAAGGGGTCAACCTCTCGCCCGCCTTCATCGAGTCGACCCTCAAGGTGCTGGCCCGCGCCGGTATGCTCAATCCGTCCCAGCCGCTGGACCCGCTCCCACGCCCCCGGCCTGTTGAAATTTCTGAGTTGCCCGATCTCCCCCTCGTCTCCATCATTATTCTCGCCAGCCGCCAGGCTCGCGTTCACCTGGAGAGCTGCTTGCCCTCAGTTCTGGCGCAAACTTACCCCAACCTGGAGATCATCCTGGTCGATAACCAGACCACGGACGATTCGGCTGCTTTCACGGAGCAAAAATTCCCCTCAGTGAACGTACTTCCCACTCCGGAGCCCCTGGGGTTTGGCGGGGCGAACAATTACGCGATGAAGCGGGCCAAGGGAGATTTTTTCTTCCTGGTGAACGAGGACACCGAGATGGAGCCAGATTGTATCGCGGAGTGCGTCCACAAAATGCTTCAGTCGGAGAACGTCGCCATCGTAGCCCCCAAGATGAAACTCTTTTATATGCGTTCCTTTATCAACTCGATGGGGAACTCCATCCATCCCAATGGCCATTCCCACGACAATTTCATTGGTTACCTGGACGCGGGTCAGTTTGACGACACTGATCAGGTCTTCGCCGCCTGTTTCGGAGCAGCGATGTTACGCCGCTCCGTGGTGGAGCAGATCGGCTATCTGGATGAGGAGTATTTCGTCTACTACGACGATGTGGATTGGTCGCTCCGAGCGCGGCTCTGCGGTTATGATTTAGTCGCCGCGCCGCAGGCTATCGTGTATCATAAATTCAACGCCACGGTGAACACGATGGCCTCCACGTTCAAACTGGATCTGATTGTGCGCAACCGTCTGCGCTTTATCTGGAAGAACCTCGATTTCAGGCGTGCCAGGGAGCTGACGCGCATTTATCAGGAGCAGGATCGTCTTACCGTCGCGCGGGCCAAGGATCAGGGCCTGGATGAGGTGCTGGAAACGTACCGCGAGAGCAAGCGAAAATGGCGCCGTTCCTGGCCCGAACTGGCGCTGGCCCGCTGGCGGACGCGCGGACCGCGCACGTCTGATTTCTCCGACGACGCGATGTTCGCGCTCGCTGAGGGCTTGCCCCGCCCGGCGATGTATGGTCGCTACCCGGTCATTTTTGCGCCCGCCATCCGGGGCCATTATATGGACGTGGAAGCCTTCAAGCCTAACTTCCCTCCGGCCCCAGAGGATTTGGCCGTGAACCTCACAGCGGCTGCCGCCGCCTCGCCCTCCATCGGGCAAAAAGTGCGCAGAGCGTTGCGGGAGAAAGGCGCGTTGGGCCTGATGCAGGAAACGGGCCAATATCTCCGCTGGCGGTGGTTCACGGGCAACCCCGGCGCTTGATCGATTGATGGAATCGCCTACCTACCGACGCAGGGATGGATTGGTTATCGCCCGGCAAGCCGATGATTGGGCTATCATCCATCCGCCGGGCGCTCAGAAGGGAATCGCTCTGGACCCGCTGATATTCGCGATTTGGTCGGCACCCGAGGGGCAAGCGACGACCGATCTGGCCCAAAACCTTCACATTTCGACCTACTTGACCTCCTGCGCCCTGACCGTCCTCCAACGCGCGGGGCTGTTGCAAGCCGGATCGCCCGCCACGACGTCATCCCCCACCCACGCTGCGATTGATGCCACGAGAAGTTCAGCCGCCTTCGTCATCCATCACCACCCCCAAGCCGATCTGGACGCATGCTTGGATTCACTGCGAAAACAGCGAGAACCAGGGCCGGCGGCGATCACGGTCATCGCCGCGCAGCCCTGGACGCTTGAGGCAAAAGAAGTCCATCTGATACGGCGCGACGACTGGACCCGTGCTCTAAGCGAGCGGCTGGCTCAGCTTGAGGCCGAGGCGGTTTTACTGCTCGATTCACGGGTGAGGTTGACGCCGGGGGCGCTCGCCGAGATGACGCATACATTGGAACTTCGGGACGACATCGCCGCCGTGGCTCCCAGGGTGATGTGGGAGCGTTGGTCGCGCTTTGTCGTGTGCGCGGGGGAACGAATGGAAGCGAATGATCGTATGTCCTACACCGGCCATCTGGACGTGGGACAGTTCAAGCGCTGGCGGGAAGTACATTCTATTCACTCATCGGGCGGCTTGCTGCGCCGCGAGGCGCTTCAGAAGGTGGAAATGTCGAGCGAAGCCGCGCCAGAACAGAGGATGAGAAATTGGTCCCACCGAATACGTTGGCAGGGGTATCACATCTTATCCGCTTTGCAAGCGGTCGCCTGTGGGCCTTGGCCCGACGATCTGGCTCACGAGGCTGACGCTTTGACTCTGTACAAAGGTATGCCGGCCTTGACGGTGGAAAATGTGCGTGGCCTTTATAGCCATTATCCGGCCATCACCCCTTTATCGCTTCAACAAAATACATCGGCGGAACTGCAACAATACACGGTCCACGCCTTTGAGGAGGCAAGCGAGATAGTAGGCGGGGATGATGGCGATCCGCTTCGGCCCCACCAGCCTGTCTCGTCCGCGCCGACGCCGCTGCTAGCCTTGCCCGGCAAAGCGTGGCGCATACTCCGCCGACAAGGCTTGGGCGGCGTGGGCCGCGAGGTGCGCCGCTACATCCGCTGGAAGGTGGGAGGATAGCGTGCATTTTCCCACGGTCAGCGTGATCGTCTTGAACTACAACGGGCTGCAATATATGGAGGATTGCTTTTCCTCCCTGAGCGACCTTGATTATCCGGTTGAGCACGTCGAGCTGGTGCTGGCTGATAACGCTTCCCATGATGGATCGGTGGAATATGTGCGCGAGCATTTTCCCCAGGTGCGCGTGATTCAATTTGAGCGCAATCACGGTTTCTGCGAGGGCAACAACCGGGCTGCGGCGCAGGTCCAGAGCGATCTGGTGGCCTTTTTAAACTCCGACATGCGCGTGGAGCCGCACTGGTTGACCGGCCTGCTGGAAGGGATGGCGGGCGAGCGAGAGGTCATCTGCTCCTCCTCCAAGATATTGAATTGGGATGGGCATTTGGTGGACTTTGGCGGCATTCTGCTATCCTTCCTGGGACATGGCCGCGCCGATGGCTACCGGAACCCCAACCTGACTGCCTATGATGATGTGGGCTATATCCTGGCGCCGTGTGGCGGCGCTATGCTCATTGACCGGAAGGTTTTTCTGGATGTAGGCGGATTTGACGAGGATTATTTTGCCTATTTCGAGGACATTGATCTGGGGTGGCGGCTGTGGGTGCTGGGCTACAAGGTCGCCTTCGCGCCTGAATCGATCTGTTATCACGTCCACTACGGTTCATCCTCCAAGCAAGCGTCGGCTCGCATTCACTACCTATACGAGCGGAACGCGCTTTACACCATCATCAAAAATTATGAGCGGCGCTACCTGGCGCGCGTTTTGCCGTTGGCGCTGCTGATGCAGTTCAAACGGGCTTATCTGTATGGCCGGATGGGGGGCGTGGATATGGACGCATGCCGCCTCAATTCTGAAACCGAGCCGGCGGCCCCGGTACAGACCGATTACGACCTGCGTTATTACGCGCGAGAGACCTGGCGCACGCTGCGCGACGAGGGGCTGCTGGCCCTAATGCGCCGCGGCTTGGATGAGTTGGATCGGCGGCGCGGACGGCCCGTTCCCGAGCACATTGCCACGCCGCAACAAGAATCTTTCTACTGGATAGAGCAAGCGCACGTCGCGGCCGCCAACGACCTCATCGAGACATATCCCGACCTGATGGAGAAACGGGCGCATATCCAACAGCAGCGCCGTCGCACCGATGAGGAGATATTCAAGAGTGTGCGGGCCTTGAGTTTCGACGTTTGTTTCAATGCACCGGAGTATCAACGGGCGCAGCAGCGCTTGATGGAGCTGTTCGAGATTGAGGAGCTATTCGGCGAGATATATGATCCGGACATTCCCTTCGCGCTACGCGCTCAGGAATATGAGAAAGCGAAAGAGCAGCAAAAGGAGTAGTATATGAGCGACATTGTCGGTTTAATTCCAGCAGCCGGGCAAGGTAGCCGCCTGGCGCCCTTCCCTTGCCCCAAGGAACTTTTCCCCATCGGTTATCAGGATTACAAGGTCAAGGACAAGATCGAGCGCCGGCCCAAGGTGATCAGCCAATACCTGTTCGAGGAGTTGGTGATGGCCGGGGCCGAGAAAGTGTTCATCATCCTGGGCGAGGGGAAACAGGACATCATGCATTACTACGGCGACGGGCGACGCTTTGGCGCCCACGTTTCTTATCTGTATCAGGAGGAATTGCTGGGGATGCCCTTCGCCCTCGACTTAGCTTATCCCTGGTTAAACGGGGCCACGGTCGTCTTCGGCATGCCCGACACGATCATCGAGCCGAAGGACGCTTTCGTGAAATTATTGGATTATCACGATGGCGTTGAGGCAGACCTGACGTTGGGGCTCTTCGCCACCGACACGCCTTGGAAGTTCGGCATGGTGGGTTTTGATGCGCAGCATCGCGTCACCTATAACATCGACAAGCCCGCCCAGACCGATCTGGAATATATGTGGGGCATTTGTTGCTGGGGGCCGCGCTTCACCGAAATGATGCACCAGTTCCTATTGGGTATTCCAGTGGGCGACAGAGAGATCGTCCTATCGGAGGTTTTCGACGAGGCGCTGCGCCAAAATCTGAACGTCAAGGCTTTTTGCTTCGACGACGGTCGATACATAGACATCGGCACGACGGAAGAACTGGACACCGCGTTGCAGAAATTCCACCTCTAGGCGTCGCACATGGAGATCCTGCACGTCGTCCACGGCTATCCGCCGGCCATCGGCGGCACCGAGTTTCTGTTTCAGCAGATATCGGAGCGCCTGGTGGCGCAATATGACGACCGGGTGACGGTCTTCACAACTAACGGTTATAATCCAGGGATGTTCGTGGATCCCGATCAGCCGACGATCCCGATCCGCGAGGGCGAGGAGCTCAACAGCGTGAAAATACGCCGCTTCCCGGTCAACAACCGTATCGCGCCGCGCATCGATGATTTGCAAAGGAAAGCCTTCGAGGGTAACTGGCCCTTTAACGACGTGCTTCGCACCCTGTATCACGGGCCGATCTCGTGGCCAATGTTCGACGCGATTCGGCGTGCAAAGGCCGATGTGCTGGCAGCCTCGGCTTTCCCACTTTTACATATGTATTACGCCGCGATTGGCAAGCGCTTCAACCACATCCCCTTATTGTATCACGGCGCCCTTCATCCGGGACAGCGTTGGAGCTATGATCGACCGATTATTTACAAGGCCATCGCTGCCTGTGATATGTATTTGGCCAACACGACCTTTGAACGCGATTTCTTGATCGCCAAAGGATTCTCGCCTGACAAAATACGGATCGCTTCGCCGGGCGTAAACCCCGAACCGTTTGAGAATGCCGATGGCAGGCCACTGCGCAGCAGGTTCGGATGGGAAGATGCGCCGATTATCGCCTTCGTGGGCCAGCAATCTGTGCACAAAGGCATTGACGTACTCTACCAGGCGATGCGGTTGGTCTGGCGGCAATTGCCCGAAGCGCGCCTGATCGTGGCTGGCGGGCGCACGGCTTATTCGCAGCACCTGGATCGCATTTTGGAGGAATTCTCCCCTCAGGAGCGAGAGCGCATTCAGCACATACCGAACTTCGCCGAGGAGGAGAAGCCACATATTTTCGCCGCCTGTGATGTGTTCGTCTCGCCATCGGGCCACGAGTCTTTTGGGATCACGTTCGTCGAGGCCTGGGCGGCCGGCAAGCCCGTCATCGGCTGTCGCCGCGGCGCGATCCCCTCCGTGATCGACGAGTGGCGGGATGGCTTGTTGGTCGACTATCGGGATGCGCCCCAGTTAGCCTCGGCAATCCTGGAGTTGTTGACCGACGCGGGATTGCGTGAACGGATGGGGCAGTGTGGGAAGGAGAAGGTGTTGGTTCAGCATACCTGGGATGTGGCCGTCGCTCGGTTTAGGGCTGCGTATGAAGAGGCGATAGAAAACTTCAACCCTCTATAGAACAATGATGTTACCTGAAGCTGGAATCCTAGGCCTGATCGCATCGTCGGTAGTGTTATGCTGGTCTTCATTGCTGATCGCTTACTACACTACCCAAATACCTCGCGAGAGGTTCTGGGTTTTTGTGGCAACCATCAGTTTGCATCTGGGAGCACTTAGTCTAGCTACATCTCTCCTTAACCAATTGGTGGGCCTCGTGTGGTTAGTGTCGCAAGTGACTGTTTTTGTCCTGACTATCTTTGTGATCAGGAAGTTATTTCCACGCTCCTTCAAACTGCTGCCCATTCATCCAGTTGATGCGATTAAGCAGTCATTCTCCACAATGCGTTCCTTTTTGTCCTCATTGTCCGCGGGCGCTTTGGTGCTGTTGTCGCTTGTAACGATTTTTGTGCTGTTTTCAGGCTTGGAACGGTATCTGACACCAATTAGGGGAGGGGACGAGAGGATGTATCATGCCTCCCGTGTTCTGTATTGGACGCAGAACCGCACCATCTTTCCCTATGCCACTCATAATGACCGACAGAATGTGTTTCCGTATGGCTCGGAGCTGTTTTTTCTATATCCCATACTCTTCACCAAGGAAGAAGTAATTGGTCGCATAGTGTTTTGGCTGGGACATCCCGTGGCTGTAATCGGCTTGTATTTTCTCCTGCGGGAGCTGGAGATCGGTAAGAAAATCTCGTTGGCAGGAACTTTGATTTTCACAGGCACACCAATTGTAATAGAGCAATCCGTTGGCCTAAAACCCGAGATCTGGCTTGCCGTTTTCAGTCTCGGTACAGGATTTTGGGCGGTTAGAGCATATAAGCGGCCTGATCGAGCCAGAAAAACCCTGTTCTTCTTGGCTTTGTTCTCAATACTGAGCGTTAATGTTAAATTCACGGCGTTATCTTTATTGCCTGCAGCCATCTTCTTGTTGTGGCTGTTAGGAAAAAGAAACAGTTCTCTGAAATTAGGAGCGGCCTTAACGGGAATTGCGATGGGACTGCTACTAAGTGGCTTGATTGTCGTTTTCGGATTCAACCTGGCAAATCATGGTCATATCCTAGGCTCGAAAGCCATGCAAGATGTTCACTCTAGCGATGTAAGCGCTATTCAAATTTACACCCATGCTGTCCGCTTCCCATTCCTGTTATTTGAGTTTCCGGAAGTCCCCTCACTTGGTCTTAGAAAGCATTTGAGTAACTTTGGTAATGATGTGATTGCCTTCCTTAATGCAGATAAGCCTTTACCACTGGAGAGAGAAACATCGCGCTGGCCTGGCATCTATGTTTACGAAATACCGGAGTACGCGGATAAGTTTTCATTGGGAGGTTTTTTCTGGTTACCGATGTTGATCCTGGGCCTGGTATACCTGCTCCGGGATTGGATTGGCTCCTATCCAAGATTTAAACTTACACCCTTATCTATCCTCGTGATCTTGGAATTGCCGTTTCTCTGTGGGGTGGTTTTTTTGGTTCGTTGGATGATCCACGCCAGAGTCCCTGAACGTTTCTTGGTAGCGCCTTATGCGATCGGTGTGGTAATCAGTACAGCCTTACTGAACAGGTTGTTTGTAAAGTACAAGCTACTCAGGGCCGTATCTATGATTTTAATTGCATACATGATTTACGCTCCTTTCAAGTTGCAGACACTGAGAATTGAGTCTCGGGTTGTATCGCCCATTCCCCTAGAGAAAATTCAGGAGCCGTTTTCTGAAGCTTTGAGTTACATACCCGCCGGCTCACATATTCTTCTTGTCGGTTCTCAAGGGACACGAGATTATGCCCTCTTTGCTCCCCACGCGGGTTATGCCAACCAAGTGACTTCCTGGGGGAAGTCGCCCTTTGATGAAATACGTATGCAAGATTTGATCGAGGATAAGCAAATCACGCATATACTTGTTGAGGATGAACGCGCAGTCGGTTTTATGTGGAAGCCGCACATAAGCACAGTGGAGATGGTCACTTGGCTAGTGAAGCATCCTGGGTTCAGCGATATCCCGCTTGAAAGCGAGCACATGCGCCTCTTCGAGTCCATTGAGGTGAAGGATCAGCGCATTTTTGACACACTTCGGGCACCTTCTCAAATGCCTTTGATTATCGTTGATCCTTCTTTGCAGGGTAAAGTGAGCGTTGACCCTACGATAAGGCCCCCTTGGCCTGTGGAAGACGCTGGCCCTGTAGAACAAGGGTTCCTGTGGTTGGGAACCGGTCCTGAAGAAGGGCTAGAGGGAGCCATATGGTCCAAGGACTCGCGCAAAGTTGTCCTGCGATTTGATGTAATGTCTGGGCCAAGTCGGCACGATACATCTCGTACAGTCTCATTATCATTATGGAACGAGGAGAAAATACAAAACTTGGCACGATCAGAAACCTTTTCCGAGAACTCTGTGCTTGATTTTGTTGTGCAACTTGAACCTGGTAAAAACTATTTCATTTTCTCAGCTTTGGAAGAAGCAACGATCCCTGTGCAACCGAATGGAGATGCTCGACATCTTATGGTTGGCTTGCGGCAGTTATCTATAATGCAGCACACAGAACGGCAATAAAATTAGGGGAGATGAGGATGCGTAACTTCGAGAATTTGCGGATTATGATTGTCAGCACACCGAAGACGGGGAACACGTGGATGACCCACCTTCTCTCGGCTATCTACGATTTGCCGGAAGTGATCGTACCGCCCGATCTTGACATAGCCGCGCTCGACCGTCAAGGGCCACGATGGATCACTTTGCAGCACTATTACCCTGAGCCAGAGCTGCTGACTTGGGCGGATGAAAACCAGGCCCAGTTTGTCACGATGGTCCGCCATCCTGGTGACGTTTTGGTATCGATATGGCATATGTTTCTCCACCAGGTGGATGACCCGAATGTTAACGTGGGGCCTGCGGCCAGGAAATTACCGCTCGATGGCGGCCGGATGGGGGAGTATGCCACAAGCTATGCCAAAGAGAACTTCTTCCACGTGTTGCATATCTCGCTGGACTGGATGAAGTCGGGCCGGTCTTTCGTCGTGCGCTACGAGGATCTCTGGCGCGATCCGGTGAAGACGCTCGCAAAGTTGACGGGTCAAATCCAGCCTGCCGATCCTGACCGAATTCAGAGTGCCATCGACGTGTGCGATATAAATCTGCTGCGCAAGCTCTACAACGACCCCGATGGTGAGTTTTATCGCAAGGGCGGCCCCGGCAGTTGGCGAGAGGAACTACCGGATAATATCGTCGAAGTTCTACGCACTCAAGAACCCTATCCAGGCCTGTTTCGCGAACTCGGCTACACGCTCGATCCCCGTGATCCCCTGATCGATGCGCCAGCGAAACCGCGTGCTTCTAAAAATCCCTTCTTGAAAGGCAATCAGTTCGACAATGGCGTCAAAGTTCCCGTGATAGCCGTTAAACGCTATCTATTGCTCGATCCTGAGTTGAAAGCACGCTGGTTGGGGGAAGAGACCTCAACTTCGAAGGGTAGCTTTTTCGCCTGGCTCAATGCGCCAGTTGACGAGCTCCATCAGCGAAGCGACCAAGAGCCCCTTGTGACTAACCTGGCCCATTACGTATATCACACGCGCCCGGACATCCAGAAGCTATTCCCCGACTTATTCGGCCAAGATCGCACCAGGTACATCGCCTGGTGCATCTTCAACGCTCCGGCGGAGTATGACCTTGACCAAGCCTTCATCAAGCCGATGGGTGATGATTTTCTCGCGTGGTGTGACGCGCCGGCCGATGAGGATCCAACCCCAGAGGTAAAACCGGCCCTCACCAATCTGGCTCTCTATATCTATCACATCCGCTCCGATCTTCAGGAGGCTTTCCCGGATGTGTTCGGGAAAGACCGCCTGAATTTCGCCCGCTGGTTCGTCAATTACGCACCTGATCGATACACTTCTGGCGAGGCATTTAGTGATGGCATACGCAGCAGCGCGCGCATTATCCATCAGACTCTCCCTGAAGCTCACAACCCCGCCCTGGCGCTCATAATGTCTATGCGCCTGACGTTGTCGAAGTTGGTGGGAAAGATACGCGCCCGGATTTCAAAGCACGAGTGATATGAAAATTATCGTAGCCAGCGCACCCAAAACGGGCAATACCTGGATGACCCATCTCCTCTCGTCCATCTATGGCTTGCCGGAAGTGGAGCTGCCGCCCACTTTCGATCTGCACATAGCCGATCAACAAGGCCCAGCGTGGGTGGCCTTGCAGCACTATTACCCTGAACCGGATTTGCTGGCCTGGGCGGAGCGCCATCAGGTCTTCTTCGTCACGATGTTGCGCCATCCCGGAGACTTGCTCGTGTCACTGTGGCACATGATGCAGAACAAATCCTATAACCCCAACAGCGACCTGGGCCGTTCAACCATGCTCTTGCTCGATGGCGAGCGGATTGGGGAGCATACGGAGCAGTATGTCAAAGAGGATTTTTTCCACGGGTTGTATATCCCCTTGGACTGGATGGAAACGGGCCAATCGCTCATTGTGCGCTACGAAGACCTCTGGCGCGATCCGGTGAAGACGCTCACCGATCTGACCAACCGCATACGCCCGGTTGAGCCACACCGAATTGAAAGCGCCATCGACTTGTGTGATCTCAGTCTGCTGCGTAAGCTGTATGATGACCCCCAAGGTAATTTTTTCCGCAAGGGCGGCCCTGGAAACTGGCGGGATGAATTACCCGATAACATCATCGATGTCTTTCGTCACCACGAACCTTACCCCGCCATATTCCGGGCTTGGGGTTACACGCTCGACCCCAATGACCCATTGATTGACGCTCCGGCGAAACCGCGCCAATCGACGAACCCCTTCCTGGAAAACGAGAGGTTCGATAACGGCGTCAAGGTTCCTGGGATTGTGATCAAGCTCTATTTGCTGCTCGATCCTGCGTCGAAGTCTCGCTGGGCCGGCGCCGAAACATCGACATCGGAGCAGAGCTTTTTCGCCTGGCTCAACGCGCCCGCCGATGAGGACCCAGTCCAGCAGAAGAAAGCGCCAGTTGTTACCAACCTCGCCTATTACGTCTATCGTACGCGCTCCGATCTTCAGAATTTGTTTCCTGACCTATTCGGTGAGGATCGGGTCGAGTATGTCATCTGGTTCATACGAAGTGGCTCGGCCGAACATAATCTTGATCCAGTGTTCACCCAACCGATACTAGGGAGTTTGTTTACCTTGGGCAACAAGCCAGCCGAGGAAGACCCCCACCGTCCCGACGCCGAACCAATCCTCACCAACCTCGCCCTCTACATCTATCACATCCGCCATGACCTCACGGACGCATTCCCCGACGTGTTCGGCAAAGACCGCCTCGCTTTCGCCCGTTGGTTCGTCGAGCACGCGCCAGATTCCTACGCCTCTGACAAGGCACTTGCCGAACCGGTGCAGCGCAGCGCCGAGATTATCTCCCGGACCCTGCCCGAAGCAGGTAACAAAACCCCCACCTTGCGCCGGATACTCTCCTGGCTTTTGAGAAATGAGTAAAGTACATCTCTCCGAGCAACCCTTCGTCTCCGTCATCATCCTCGGCTGGGGCGGCGAGCAGTTCGTCACCGCTTGCCTGGAATCGCTCAGCCGTCAGACCTACCCGGCCTATGAGATCATCGTCGTGGACAACGCCTCCCCCGACCGCACCGCCGAGATCGTCGAGCGCGATTTCCCCCACGTGCGCCTCATCCGCACCGAGGAGAACCTGGGTGTGCCCGGCGGGAACAACGTCGGGCTTCGCGCCGCCAAGGGTGACATCCTGATCCTGACCAACGTGGACACCGAGGCGCGCCCCGATTGGATCGAGTGCTTCGTGGACGCCTTCCAGACCGATCCCGCCATCGGCGTCGTGGGCGGCAAACTGCTCTATCCTGATGGCACCATCCAGTATGGCGGCGGCGCGATTGATCCGGCGCAGGGCATTTCCTCCCACGTGGACGAGCACGCACCCGACCGTCCGGATGACGTCGAGATCAGGGAGACCGACTTCGCCACCGGCGCGGCCATGGGCATACTCCGGGAGACGCTCGAGGAGATCGGTTACGAGGACGAGGGCTATTTCCCCATCAACTATGAGGACGCCGACCTATCCTACCGCGCGCGGCTGGCGGGCTGGCGCATCTGCTATGCGCCCCATGCGGTCTCGGTGCACTATGAATCCTCCACGCTGACGTCGCTGGCCCCCCATCGCATCCTGAGCTACCTGATGGGGCGGCTGCGCTTCGTCTGCAAGTTCTGGCCCGACGAGCGCCTCCGCAGTGATTTCTTCGAGGCCGAGTCAGCCTGGCTGCGGGACCTGCGCCAGCAACAGACCGGCTTCGGGACCTTTGCCTACGGTGTGATGGATCTGGTATACTTCAAGACACTGCTGGATTTAGAAGAACTGATCGCCTGGCGCGAGCGGCTGGGGACGGGGAACCCTGAGCAATCGCGCCGGACGTTGACTGAGGTGCTGACGCAACTGCGGGCGCTCAACCTGCCGGAGTTCCAGACGGTGGCCTCCGGCATGGTCTCCACCGCCCCGCCAGCGGTCGTGGATGACCTGCTCGAGCGCTGGCTTCTGGACGGGGGGGAAAAGCTTCAGCATCAGCCGACGCTCGCCATGCTCTCCGCCACGCTCTCGCTGCTCAAGGCGCGAGTCAACCCACACCAGCCCATCGCCTGGCCCGAATGGCCTCCAGGGGTCTGGCCCAAGGTGAAGGCCGCCTTGCAGAAAATCACCCGCCGCCTGCTACGCTGGTACATCGACCCCATTGTCGAGCAGCAGAATCAGATCAACGTAGATACGGTACAAATGCTCAACACGATGGCGCAGGAGATGTTCTTGCTACGCGAGGAGTGGGCCAAGCGGGAGGATTCATTGCAAGCTGAGATCGAAGCGCTCGGACAGGAAATCGACACGCTGAAAAGCGCCCCATCCGAAGGCGAACGCGAGACCGGTGCCTTATGAACATAGCCGACCCGACCTTCTCCCTCATCGTCAACACAACCGACCGCGCCGGGCCGCTGCGGACGTTGCTACGGGCACTGGAGCATCAGACCTACCCGCACTTTGAGGTCATCGTCGTGGTCGGCCCCACCCGCGACGACACGCTGGAGATGTTATCTGAGTATGAAGGACGGGTGCGCGTACTGCGCTGTCCAGAGGCCAACCTGAGCCAATCCCGCAACATCGGGCTGCGGGCCGCACGCGGCGACATCGTGGCCTACATCGACGACGACGCCGTGCCGTGCCGCCGGTGGCTGGAGCAGTTGGCTCGCCTCTTTGAGGACCCCGGCCTGGACGCCACCGGCGGGGTCGTTTATCTGGCCCATCCCCAAAGGCCCATGGTTCAGCACCGCCTGGGGCTCACCTCCTCCCTCTTCGAGCAGGAAGTGGTGCGTGCGTCGCGCCTGGAGCACATCACACCTCCCGGCGAGGGGCGCCAGTGGATCACGCGCATGATGGGCACCAACATGGCCTTCCGCCGCCAGGCCCTGCTGGATGTCGGCGGGTTTGACGAATTCTTCATTTATATCGCGGAGGAGGCGGATCTGGCTATGCGGATGGTCAACGCGGGCTACAACGTCCAGCCGGTCAGGGAAGCTGCCGTCTACCACATCCCGGCCTCCAGCCGTCACCGTGTCATCTTCACCTACCGCGCCAAGTGGTGGTTGCAGACGAGATCGGGCATATACTTCGCGATCAAAAACGGCCGCGCGGCCGGCGATCCCCCTTCCGCCATCCTCTCGCGCTGCATTTATCTCTTTCATGGTCACTGGATATGGTATGGGCAACTGAGACGAGAAGGGGAGGTATCCTTGCTTCAGCTTTGGAAAATGAGATTGGGCGAGATTCGCGGCGCGATGAGTGGCACCCTCAATGGCCTCTTCGCGGCGCGCCAGACGATGTCCCCGGAGGAGGTGCAAACCTCGGCCCCGGAGAGGGAGCGGCCCATCTTGCGCTTTCAAAACGCTCGCTCGCCGCAACAGCCCGCTGTCGATCCCATCGGCGGGCGCCGCGCCTCCGCCCCATCGTCGGATGAGCCGTTGCGGATTTGCTTGCTGAGCGCCACCTATCCCCCGGAGGAGTTTGACGGCGTGGGCCGCTTGACCAACCTGATGGCGCGAGGGCTCTTCGAGCTGGGCCACACCGTCCACGTCATCGCCCACGGCGAGGTCGAGCAGGTGAGCTTCTACGATGGAGCCTTTGTCCATCGCATTCCCCACAAGCTGAAGCGCTACGACAGATACCGCCGCTTCCCCAACCTCTACCATTCCCTGAACTACAGCCACGCGATTCACGAGCGTGTCCGGCGCTTGGTGCTCAACGACGGGATTCAGATTGTTGACTCGCCGATCTGGCAGACGGAGGGACTGGTGACCGCCGTGAGCGGTATACTCCCCGTCGTCGTGCGGCTGATCACGGCTTACCGGCAAATCGCAGCCATGCAGGGAGATCAAAGCGAAAACGCCCGCTTGATGGGGGACATGGAGGATCTTTTTCTCCAACAGGCGACCCACCTGTTGCCCAACACCGCCGCGACGCTCGAAACGGTGCGGCGGGTCTACGATGTGCGCTTAACGCCCGATCGGTATACAATGGCGCCCTATGGCATCGTGCCCGCGCCCGATGAGGCAATCCGCCCCTTCGACCCCGCGAGAAAGAACAGGCCAAAAAACGTCCTCTACGTCGGGCGCTTGGAGCAGCGCAAGGGCATTTTGGATCTTTTCCAGGCTATGCCCGCCGTTTTGAAGAAAGCCCCCGACACGAGGTTCATTATTGCGGGCAAGGATAACAGCCACCACGACGGCTTCCAGCAGCGCATGGGGATGGATTATCCCACTTACTTCGCCCGCCATTATGGAGAATTTATGTCGCAGGTGACCTTCCTGGGGATGGTCAGCGACGAGGAGCTTCAGTTGCTTTACCAGACGTGCGATCTGTTCGTCGCGCCCTCTCTCTACGAATCCTTCGGGCTGATCTACCTGGAGGCGATGAATTACGCCAAGCCAGTCGTGGGCTGTTGCACTGGCGGCGTGCCGGAGGTGGTCGAGCACGGAAGCACGGGCCTGCTGGTGGCACCGGAGGCTCCCGCTGCGCTGGCTGAAGCGCTGGTGAATATGCTGGAATCGCCCCAACGCCTGCGCGATTTTGGGCTGGCCGGGCGGCAGAGATTGCTGGAGGACTTTACCTATCTCCAGATGGCGCGTAAGTTCGAGCGTGTGTACCGCAGTGTGATTGAGGGGTTTTCACAGGAGTGAGAGTTATGCCAAGCACAGAAGATGTACTGAGCGATATTGAATTTGAGCTTGCCCAGGGGGCTATCTCGCACGATGATTTGAGTCTTAGCATTCAGGCCATCGCGCGCTATCAAAACAAAATGCGCGGTGAACTTCTGCAAGATCAGCGCCGCCCTGCTGATGAGCGCGAAACCATCACGCGCCTCTTTCAGATAAACGATATGCTGATCGCGATGTCGCAGGAGATGGCCGAGGCGATTCAATCCTTGCGCTTGGACTTGCGCAAAATGGCCCAGTTGCCGACGTTCCCGCCCGAGCGAGGCAGCCGTTCAACGGTAAGTGATCTTACATCAGAGACGGAGGAGCGGTTGGCTACAGAACTCCGCGCCGAGATCAAGGAGAGCTTGATATCCGACGCGCTCCGAGTTGCTATGGAAGTGCAGCCTGCCCGCCTACCGGTTCTGGGTCGCATCCTGCATCGCTTGCGAGCGGGCTTGCACAGCATCGCGCTCTTCTACACCAACCGCCTGGCTCAGAAACAAGCTATGGTCAACCAAACCCAGGGCCAGGCCATTCTCCACCTGATCGAGATAATCGAACATCAGCAGAATGATGAATGGTGAATGATGAATCGCAAACCTGCGACTTGCAACTTGCATCTTGCATCTTGTAACCTGCTGATGAGCTACGATCTCTACGAGCGGCATTTTGTGACCGGCAAATTGTTGCGCGATATTCTGAGGGATGAGCCGCGAAATGCTTCCGTGTTAGACGTGGGCGGACGGGCCGAGTTGTTGGAACGGTTCACGCCCTACTACGTGGCTTCCGTCAACATCGACGGGACGGGAAACGTGCTGGGCAGCGGGGGCGCGTTGCCCTTCGCGAACGGGGCATTTCCCGCTGTCGTCAGCATCGACACGCTGGAGCACATCCCATCGACAGATCGCCCATCTTTCTTGCAAGAGTGCCTGCGGGTCGCGCGACGAGGGCTGGTCATCGCCGCGCCCTTCGGCAGCGAGGCCCACCGGGCCTTCGAGCGCGAACTGCATGAATTGTACCGTTCGATGTATAATCAACCTCATCCCTACCTGAGCGAACACGTGCGCTATGGACTGCCGGAGCCTGAAGACATCGCTCGCTCCCTTCGCGGTCTGGGCGCCCGGCGCGTGGAGCGCCTCTTCGCCGGCGATTACGTCTGGCAGAGCGAGCGTTTCAAATGGGCGATGAAAGCGCCACAGGAGCAGGACGCGCTCCACACTCTGTTGCATATCTACGAGCGCATCCGCTCCCTCGCGCTTTTCCACCCCCTTCAACTGAGCGGGCAACCTTATGCTCGCGCCAATCGGTTCTATCTCTTAATCGAGAAGTAGCTTATTGCAAGGAGTGATAAGGATGGAAAAGAAATGGAACTTGCTCTGGGGAAGTGCTATCATCTTGCTCCTCGTCGGTGGAACCGCTTGGTTTCCAATTGACGAACCGCCGGCGCCAAAAGCGCCTACAGCTCCACTTACCACAGTGGACACACAGGACTACATCGTGCAGTCCAGTGCCGCTGCCGCCGATTTCGACGGCGACGGGGATAAGGAGATCGTCATCGGTGATGTCTCTGGATGGCTGTATGTCGTCACCTATGATGGCGCGTCTTGGTCTGTCGCTTGGTCGCGCCAGACCGCGCTTGACCTCAACGCCGCTGGCG
Organism: Anaerolineae bacterium; assembly: GCA_034437315.1. Classification (GTDB taxonomy): domain Bacteria; phylum Chloroflexota; class Anaerolineae; order B4-G1; family B4-G1; genus DSAR01. The sequence continues at coordinate 3,172 of DAOTUC010000065.1, read as the reverse complement.
CCCCTGCCACCTGCGAGACCACGAACAAGAGCGACATTCGCTCCTCTGTGGTCATCGCCGACCTGGATCGCGACGGTGACCGAGAAATTGTCGTCACGACGGGTGGTTCCCCTTATGATAATCGTAACGGCGGTGTGCTGGTCTACACCTTTAACAGCGCCTGGTCATTCTCTGTCGTCGATGGCTGGCCTCAGCCCAACCTTGATGACCTGGGGCCAGGAGGTAGTCCCAACGGGTGCTGGGACGGGATTGAGTCCTCACCGGCTGTGGGCGACCTGGACGGCGATGGCGATCTGGAGATCGCAGTACAAGCCCTGAATCGTCGCATCTTCGCCTGGCATCACGACGGGACACCAGTTTCCGGTTGGCCCATCTACCGTTACAATGGCGATAATTTGCTGCGCGGCGGGCTATCTACCCCGGCGATGGGCGATATTGATGACGATGGATTGCCGGAAGTCATCGTGGCGACCAACAGTCCTCCCTGGGAAGGAGAGGACGGACCTCCCCCGGACTATTCCAAGGCCACCGTGTGGGCCATAAACGGGGACAGCACCAACGTGCCTGGCTGGCCGGTGACCACGAATAACAACGTCTATTCCTCCCCCGCACTAGGCGACATCGACGGCGACGGCGACTTGGAAATAGTAGCGGGCAGTGGCCTTACGCGGGAGGGTGGAGATGGTCGCTGGGTTTATGCCTGGGAAAGCAATGGCTCGCCGGTCAGCGGCTGGCCCAAATCGACCGGCGGCGATATGTCCGCCCCGCCCGCGCTGGGCGACCTGGACGGCGATGGCGACCTGGAAATCGTGATCGGCTGTGGCAATGAATTCGATACATCGCCCTCTTGTACATCGCTCTATGCCTGGCACGGGAACGGCACCAATGTGAGCGGTTTCCCGATGAGCCCTGGAAACTTCACTCAGCCTTATTCCCCTATTTTGGCGGACTATGATGGGAATGGCGAGGTTGATATTCTGATCGTCGACCAGGCCTCGTTCGTTATCGGTATGGTCGAAAACAACGGCGTGCGCGATCCCTCGGTTTCCCTTAAACCGGCTGGGTTTCTCTACAATCCACCTCTGGTGGATGACGTGGACAATGATGGCTCTTTAGAGGTTGTAGCCGGTAGTTTTGACATCTATATCTGGGACACTACCACCAACGCAAACGTCGCCCGTCCCTGGCCCATGTTCCATCACGACGTATATCGCACCGGCAACATCGATTTCAATCTGGACGCCACGCCGCCCCAGAATCCCACCGTCTCCAGTTCCACTCACACCCCAAACGTCTGGTCGAACAGCAACACGGTCAACGTCAGCCTGTCGGGCGCATCTGATGACGAGAGCGGTATATCCGGTTATTATTATGCCTGGGACACATCGCCGACCGCCTCCGTGGATGAGGGCGACACCTGGGCAGAGGAAGGCAGCGGCCCGTTGAGCCGCAGTCTGGGCGATGGGGCGACCTGGTACTTCCACGTCCGGGCCGTGAACGGCGCGCGGCTGCTGGCGGAAGAGACGGTCCACTTCGGCCCGTTGATGATTGATACTGTCCCGCCAACCTCAGAGGCCAGCGCGCCTCCCTGTGCGGTTTCATCCGTGACCGTCTCGTGGCAAGGAACCGACACAGGCTCTGGCATCGCCAGCTACGACGTCCAGGTGCGCACCGGCGACAGCGGCTCCTGGACGGGTTGGCAATCTGGCTCCACGGGCACATCCGCCGTCTACGCGGATGATACCGGTTATATCTACTACTTCCGCTCCCAAGCGCGTGATGAAGCCGGCAATCTGGAGTCTGCGCCCACCGAAGCCGATGCCCAGACATGGCTCACTCAATACGGTTTTACAGGCTCAGTCTACAACAACCGAGCGGAGCCCGTCTTCGCCGCGCAGATCACATCGGAATCATCGACGATCTTTTCTGCCACTGCCGATGTGGAAGGCGAATACCTCTTCTGCCACGAGGATGACCTCGTCGAATACGCCCTCACCGCCTCCCGCTCTGATTTCGGCACATTGCCCGCCATAAAGCGCCTATCCGGCTCAATGACGGGAGTGGATTTCTACCTGCCGCCAGCCGATGATGTGGTGACGAACGGGCAGTTCGAGACCGACGACCTGAGCGGCTGGACAGAGACGGCGGGAGCCGGTGAAATCGTGATGACCGAGACCGCCCACAGCGGCGATTACGCCGTGGCCTTGACCGGTGACGTGACATTGACCCAAAGCGTTGACATACCCACCTCGGAGACTCCCACATTCTCGGTGCTGTTCCAATACCTCTCCGATGGGGAGCAATCTGTTCAGCAAGCAGCGTTGGATGAACCGTTGATCATCTTGGAGGGCGTGACCCAAACATTGGCCTACACGCCCACGGCTTACACCATGGACTGGACGCACCTGGGGTGGGATGTGAGTGCCCTCGCCGGGGACGCTGCAACAATCACCTTCAGGTCCTCGGCTGGCGATTTATTGATGGTGGATGAGGTGAGCATAGGGGCATCGACGCCCGGGGTGCAGCAGATTTACCTGCCGATGGTTTTGCGTCAGCATTAACAAGGCACCTTTGACCTAGAGATGAGCAGAACAGCTATGAAGCCCAGGCCGCGCGTCATCTTCCTCCATATCCACAAGACAGCCGGCAGCACGCTCTATCGCATCATCGAGGCCCATTATCGGGCGCAGGAAATCTACACCGTCTGGGTGGATGGATCGCTCGATGATTTCAAGCGCCTGGATGCGGATAGCAGGTCGAAGCTCAAGGTGCTGCGCGGTCATTTTGGCTTCGGGCTGCACGAGTTCCTGCCGGAGCCTCCGCGCTATTTCACCCTCCTGCGCGAGCCGGTCGCGCGTGTGGTCTCTTACGATGCCTTCGTCCGCCGCACGCCGCGCCACTACAGCTATGATCTGGTCACATCGAACGGCGGGATGAGCCTGGAGGACTTCATCAAAAGCGGCAAGGACTGTATGCTGGATAACGCACAGACAAGGTTATACTGAACGCAGATAGAATTTGTGAGAATTAGGCTGTCTGTGGTGCCTTCCAGACGGAGGGAACCAATTCGAAGTTCTCAGTTAGCAAAGTCGCAAGTTCATCTTGATATTCACTCAAGTGAGCAAAGAACTCATCTAACTGCTTCTTGAATTCCGCAAAGGTCGAGCGATAC
>DAOTUC010000064.1:0-3190 GCA_034437315.1 Anaerolineae bacterium | reverse complement strand
ATCCAGGAGCAGATTGGGTCCGGCGCCGAGCCACGACAGGCCACGATGGACTTTGCCGGGGATGATGACGAGGGAGCACCCCCACCGGCGGCCCTGAGCTTTAGCGTCTACCGCGTCAACGATTACGACCTGCAAATCCAGCACAACGAGGCGGTCAACCTGGCGGTCGAGCACGTCGGTATCGAGCGCACCAAGACCGATGTCTATTTCGACGGCACGCTGGGCAAGCATTTGGTCAAGATCGTGCCCTTCAACCATCCCTTGACCCTGCTGGATCTCCAGCTTCTGCAGGACGAGCTCAAGACTCGCCCCGAAGAAGACCGGGACATCGTCCTGGTCTGCCTGGGCAAGGAGACGACGGTCGATGCGTGGTTAGAGGATTACAACCGCCACCGCCCGGTCAACAGGATCGATGTCATTGAACTGCGCACCGACCAGAAATACGGCAAGTTCTTCGTCCACCAGCCCGCCCAAGCGCAGGTCAGCATCACCCGTCAGACTTCAGAAGTTTCCGAAACTTCCGAAGTCTTGGTGGTCGAGATACAGGACTTCATCTCCCCCACCATCATCGAGCGGCTGGAGATGGACACGCCGCTCTTCAAGGCCAAGATCCCCGACTGGCGAGCGATGGTGGATGTGGTGATGATCGACACCGTCTACGACGGCGAGGTGTTTAACATCACCCTGAGCGACGTCCCCGAGCGGAAGGATGACCTGGTGGTAGGCCGGTACGAGCTTCCCGCGCCTCCAGACGAGATGACCGTCGCCATCAAGATCATTGATATGCTGGGGGAAGAGGTGCTCGTTGTAGAGAATGTATGAGCGGTTAGAGATACTGAATGTTTGTTCTACAAAAGAGAAATATGATCTGCTATTTGATGATTGACAAGCGTCAAGAACCCCCTATAATTATTGTACAGGACCTCTTACTCAATGAATAGATTGCTTGATGGTAACTGCTCACCTTGTGCCCACCGGATCACAATCCGGGCTTGGCCGTGTCGGCTTCCGCCCCCACCCAGTCAATGGCTGGCGCGGATTGTGATCCGCTCTGCACACGTATGCTGAGCAGTTACGCTTGATGTTGTCTTTTGTCCCCAATACGTAGAACAACTCGGAGAGTAGAATGAAACCAGGATCTCGTAAGCTGATTTATGTTGGAATCAACTTTGTTATATCCCCCCCTCCTGTTATTAATCCAGAGAGTTTTCTTAAATTCCAGGAGTCGCTTATTTCACATAGCGTTGATTTTACTGAAAGCAGCCGCCAGGAACAGCAGTATGAACACCGAATTGAAATATCCCGTGGCACTCCGCCATTGCGGATAGTTGTTATTGCATCAACCAAGCAACCCATTGGTCAGCTTTTGATTCTTGCTCCCAATCCAGCAAGAACTGTAGATTATTTTATTCAAGAGACTGAACAAATTACTGAAGCATTCGTGGAAACCTGGGAGACATCGCATAGGCAAATTATGAAGCGGGATGTTACCATCCGCGACTTATACGAGGCCACTAGCGATCATGCTTTCCAAGAGCTGTGGGAGGAAAGGCTAGGGCAATCAATAGACTCGTTGGCAACATTTGGCCCGATTCAAGGAGGGGGATTGAGGTTTGTAATACCACCCCAACCAGAAAGGCCAGCTCAGATAGAAATAAAGATTGAGTCTTATCTGAAGGACTCAAGCAAGATATTTGTAGAGAATCAGTTCACTTGGCCAACACCAACACAACCTGGTATATCATTTAATCCAAAGACATTTTTGCTAGAAGCTGAAAACTATGCAAAAAATCAGGTACTTTCCTTCATAAGAGGGAGTGAAGAATGACGATAATAAACACACGAACACGGATCGAAAATGAGCAATCAGCTTGTGAAGTTATTGAACCGGAGAGCTGGGGACAGCCCCCCGCTGGTTGCTATTACTTCGTGACGCTTGGTGGGAAAGTATATGGTCACCTGGTAGCTGGAACTCACATTTCATCAGGGAGTGGAGCTTCAGCGAATGACGTGTTATTATATGGAGCGGAACCAGTGTACGAAGAAGAACCAGAAGATACCATTATCGCTGATTCTGGCATTTTGCCCAAATTGATAGCCCAAGCACGACAGGAATCACCATCATCTGATTGGGAACAAGAGCTTTATGAACTATAAGTTCAATGGATTACCACATTGTTTACGCCCAATCATTTAAAAAATGCATTAGACGTCTTGAGAAGAAGTACAGGCACGTCCGGGATGATGTGCGAGATGCCATTAAAGAAATTTTGCAGTATCCGAGAATAGGCCCTACGCCACCTGGATGGTCAGGCGCCCGTAAACATCGAGTAGCGAATACGGATGCACAACGGGGAAAAAGTGGCGGTTATCGGTTGGTGTATTTAGTTGAGGACCAGCCTACGCCGACGATCTATCTACTGCTACTATACTCCAAATCGGATCAGTCTGACGTTAGTAATTATGAGATAGAGCAATTGTTAAGTGCATTGGATGACGAATTTAAAAGCTAAAGTCTAGCAGATTTTTCAAAAAGTCCCTCGACCCTTCTAACACCCAGCCCGCTCCGTCTCCGTCACCATCCAACCCTTCACATCGGCCGTCCCTGCCCGACGAGTTGGACGGGGACGAGCTTCTGGCGGCGCAGCGGGCCCGCGCGGCGACCGTACAGCAGGCCACCTTGGATCAGCTTGAACGCTGTCTTGTGGTGGCGCAGACGGCGATATCGCAAACCAAGGCAAAGTGGTTACCGACCTTCCAGTTACTGCGAGAACAGTACATCGCAGAGTTGCAAGGCAGCGACCGCGCCCAGTTGGAGGCGCAGCGAGGACGGCTCGTCCAGGAGCGCAAAGAGACGCAGGATCGCCTGAAGCGCTACCGCGCGCTGGCCCAGGAGACGCTGCCCAAGCTGATGGCCGAGCGTGAGACATTGTTGGATGATCTGGACGAACACCATCGCGCCTATTACGAGGCCCGCAAACGCAAATTCGATCAACTGACGGCGGCCTCGGAGGGGAAGCTGCGCCTGACACTCGCTCACGCAGCCAACCACGCGACCTACGTGCATGTTCCACCCCATGTCGACCATCGATTCCGATGGATGGCGACCACTCGTTCCGAGCCATGCCGACCACCCGTTCCAACGGCATGTCGACCACTTTTCCGAGCTCGTCGGAATCGGTGGACGGCA
>DAOTUC010000063.1:0-37870 GCA_034437315.1 Anaerolineae bacterium | reverse complement strand
CTAGGGACGGCCTTGCTGGCCGGTCTAGGCGGAGGCATCATCGGGATGTTTGCAGCCTACAAAGGTGGTTGGATCGACAGACTTCTGATGAGGATTATCGACGTCATGATCGCCCTCCCAAATCTGCCCGTGATGATTGTCCTGGCTGCGTTCTTTGGTCCGAGCCTGCTGAATATCATCATGGTTCTGGCCCTCTTCTCCTGGTCCAGACCCGCCAGAATCGTAAGAGCCGGGGCGCTGTCCTTGAAAGAGCAGCCCTATATCAAGATTGCGGCCCATTATGGCGCAAGCTCCTACTATCTGCTGACGCGGCACTTTATCCCAGAGCTGCTGCCCATCGTCATGGTGAGCATGATCAGATTGACCGGTAAAGCCATCGTTGCTGAAGCCTCGCTGGCCTTTCTGGGTCTGGGCGATCCTACATCCAGAAGCTGGGGGCTGATTATTCACCACGCCGTGAACTTTAGCGGCATCTACTTTACCGAGTTCTGGAAATGGTGGCTGCTCTATCCCTGGATATTCCTGACCCTTTTGGTGACGTCTCTGGCGCTGTTGGGGCGAGACCTGGAAAGGATAGCTGATCCACGGATGGGGAGGTTGATCAAGTAGTCGCGGTTTCCATACCGATGAACGACCTGACGCGCGATCCGCGCGCCTTTTTCAAGGGCCTGGACGGCCGGCGGGACGAACAACAGCCCGTCGACCGGTATCGCGTGCTGTGTGGATTGCTGACCCCTTTTGCCGCCGAACTGGGCGGGGCAGGCTGCTCATCCTGCACGACCTGGGCCGCGAGCAAGTGAACGCCATCCACAGCGGCGGCGAGTATGAAGCGACTCAACCGCGACGCCTGCCTCCGCCTCCACTTTGACCGGATTCCCTTGACGTCCGCCCGCTCTATCCTTCCCCCCAACTTATTGAGAGGATACGGGCAACCACACCGTGAACGTGGACCCCTTCCCCACTTCACTCTCCACATCCAACCGCCCCCCATGATTTTCGACGATGCTCTGGCTGACGAACAGACCCATGCCCATCCCCTCATCCTTGGTCGTGTAAAAGGGATCGAAAAGGTGGGGCAGGATGTGCTCGGGAATCCCCACGCCGCTATCGGCGAAGACGATCTGGAGACCACCGGTCCGTTCATCGTACCGTGTGGCGATCCGCAGTTCGCCCCCCTCCGGCATGGCGTCCACGGCGTTGATCAGCAGGTTCAAGAAGACCTGTTTCATCCGGTCTCCATCCAGATTCGGTTCAGGCAGATCGGCGTCCGGTTTCCAGATCACTTCTACGCCGTGTTTAGCGCATCGCCGCTTGTCCAATAGGATCACCTGCTCCAACAGTTCGTTCACGTCGCCGGGCGACCGCTCGTCCGGTTCCGACTTCCGGTGCAGGTCGCGCAACTGGCCCACGATGCCCGACGCCCGGCGCAATTCCTCCAGGGCGATCTGCAGAAAATCGTCAACCGATCTAAGGTCGGCCGACTTCGAGTCGGCTGACTTCACAGCGTCCAGCGATTCCTGGGCCAATCCCAGACAGCCAATAACCGATTGCAAGGGATTGTTGATCTCGTGAGCGAAAGAGGCCGCCAGACGGCCCGTCAACGACAATTTCTCCGCCTGGATCAGCGCTTCCTGGGCCTCTTTCCGCTCGGTGATATCCTCCATCATCCCGATGGCAAAATGAGGCCCGGTAGATTGTTGGCCATCAGCCCCCCGGCCCTGGAGAGGGCAGACGCCAGAGATCGTCCAGCGAGCCCAGATGGTCTGTCCATCCCGGCAGGCGTAACGTCTCTGCATCACGCATCGTTTCGACGCCCCGCGCATCAATGCCTCGAAGCGCGCTTCGTCCGCGTCGGCGTCTTCATTCTGGATCTCCTCATCCAGATAAGCCAGCGCCAAGAAATGCCGGCCGCGCAACGCCTCGGCCTCGTACCCCAACATCTCCTGGAGGGCCGGATTGCACTCATCGAAGCAGCCGTTCCGATCGAGACGAGCAATGCCCACGCCGGCGCTCTCAAAGATAGCGCGGAAGCGCGCCTCGCTGGCCCGCAACTCGGCCGTCCGGCGCGCCACCTGGCGCTCCAAGTTCTCGGCGTGCTGCTGCACCCGATCGCGCAACCGGGCCTGGTGAATGCCGATGGCTAATTGAACGGCCAATTCGTTCACGACCTCTAACGCTTCCTCCCTCAGTTTCCCCGGCGTAGCCAGACCCACGTTGAGCGAGCCAATCAGCTCATCCTCAATGGTCAAGGGGATCACGGTGAAGGCGCGCACACCGTCCTCTCGTAGTTTCTGCAGAAAGACGGATGAGGCGACCGTCGCGGATAGTTCGTCCAGATTCTCGATAATGTGCGGGCGGCCCCTGACGATGGTCTCAATAATCAACCTCCACGCAGGATCGGCGGCCTCGTACCGCGTCTTTTCCAGGTCAATCTCGTCGTTCGCCCGGCCGGTTAACCAGGTCACCTGGCCCCGCTCCAGATCGTACAGGGTGACGCCGACCTGAGCGCAATCCAGCAAACGCGGTAGGTAGCGCAGCGCCGAGTGGACGACCTCCTCCAGAGAGTGGGCAGACAGGATAGCCTGGTCGGTCTCGTGCAGGCCGTGAAGCCGCTCCGCGTAGCGCTGCAAGGTCTTCTGGGCCCGTTTGATAGCGGTGACGTCCTGAAAGACGCCCACCGCACCCAGGCTCTGCCCCTGCTTATCCTCAATGGGCGCTGTCGCCGCCAGAAGCTCACGCCGCTGCCCATTGGGCCAAATGATGGACATCTCCAGATTGTGGAAGAACTCCCCGTCCATGGCCGAGCGGGTGAGGGGCAAGTGGCGGGGCGCGTAGGGAGAACCATCAGGATGGCAAAGGGCCAATTCCCCGTGGCTCTCGAAATCCTCCCCATAGGGTACCGGGCGAGCGTAAATCCGCTCGGCGGCCTGGTTGGCCCGCACGATGCGGCCCTCCCAATCGGCCACCACGATCGCCTCCGGCGCATTTTCAATAACCGCGTCCAGCAGCGCCCGCTCCTGGCCCAATTGGGTGATGAGTTGCTCGCGCTCCGTCACGTCCACCAGCGACAATACGAATCCGTCGATCCGCCCCTGGGCATTGTGCACTGGCGACAGTGTCCAATCCCAATAGGTGACGCTCAATTCCGACCTATCGGCAAACCGGAAAGGCTTGGCCCAGAAGGTCACCGATTTACCGGTCTCGCGCACCTGCTCGAAGATGGCCTGGTTCTCGGCGTGGGGGAACAGCTCGAAATGATTGCGGCCCACCAGTTCCTCCCGGCTGTAGCCCGAACCCCGGACGTAGGCGGCGTTGACCCGCACGAAATTGAAATCCGGGTCCAGGTAGGCCAGGTAAGCGTCGGTGTGCGCCATGATCGTCTCCATGACGTTTCGCTCGCGCATCAGATCCTCGGCCAACCGGCGGATGTGCTCTCGCTCCTCCCGCACCCGGGCCAGCAAGCGCTCTCGTTCCGCCTCCGTCTCCTTGCGCGCGGTGACGTCGGTAAAGATGGCGGCGAAACGGCCCGCATCGGGCGAGAAGAGCGAGATGAAGAAGTGCTTGCCCATAGAGGGGAAATAGGTCTCGAAGGAAACCGGCTCGCCCGTATCGACGACGCGGGCGCAGGTCTCCAGGTAAGGCGGTTCTCCCGTTCCGTAGACGTCCGAGGCATCCTCGCCCACCACGTCGCAGGCCGTCAGGCCGGTCAAACTCTCGAAGGCCGGGTTCGCGTCCACGACGACGTAATTGATCGGTTCCCCGGCGTCATCGTAGACCATCTCGTGGAGCGCCAACCCCTCGCCCATCGCCGTGTACAGGGAATGATAGCGCTGTTCCGAGCGGCGCAGCGCTTCCACAGCCAATTTGCGCTCGGTGACGTCCTGGAATACCATCACCCCGCTGACGATCTCGCCAGTCTCGTCCCGCACCGGCGTGGCCCCAATCAATAGGGTCCGTTCCCCGCCGTCGGACCGGCGAATCAGGATTTCCACGCCCTGGATGGTCTTCCCCTGCGCCAACGCGCGGGCCAGGGGCATATCGCCAGTCGGAAACGGAGCGCCGTCGGGCCGGTAGAGCGCGTAATCCCGCCGGGGCCGTCCTACCATCCCGCCGACCTGTTCCCCCAGGATCTCCTGACTCTGCTCGTTGTTCATCAGCATCTTGCCCCCGGCGTCGCAGACGATGACGCCAACTGGCATCGACGCCAGCACCGCGCTTAGCAGGGCGTTGGCTGCCGAAGATTCCAAAGCCTCCTCCACCAGCGTTTGACGCTCTGCCGGAGTCGTATCCCGTTTTGTTTCGTGCATACCCACACTCCAATCGAGTAGCCAGACTGTAAAAACACATTGTAGCATAGAGCGCCCGGTAAGAAAAGCAAAACCGGGCAACATTCATCCATCACGTCCCTTTTTTTCGTGACACTCGTCACTTTACAATCTGACTGAAAAACATTATGATTAAGCTAGCAGGCCGGTAGACGGTTTACCAAGCTACCAATATACCAACCTACCAACATAAAGGAGGACAAATGGCAAAAGGAATGGTGATTATTGACGAGGACCGTTGCAAGGGATGCGGACTGTGTGTGTCTGTGTGTCCCAACGAGGTCCTAAAACTGGCAGAGGGGCGGTTTAACGCCAAAGGTTACCGGCCCGTCGAGGTCGTGAAGCCAGAGGCGTGCATCGGGTGTGCATCTTGCGCCATCATCTGCCCCGACGTCGTTTTTACCGTATATCGACAACGGCGGAAGCCCAAACGGGCCGCCGCGACTGCGTAGGAGGCGCTAAAGAACATGGCAAAAGAATTGCTTGAAGGGAACGCGGCTATCGCAGAGGCCGCCATACGGGCCGGGGTTGAGGCGTTTTACGGCTATCCCATCACGCCCCAGACCGAGGTGCTGGAGCATTTCTCCAAGCGCATGCCGGAACTGGGGCGGGTCTTCCTGCAGGCCGAAAGCGAGGTCGCTTCAATTAACATGGTATACGGGGCGGCCTGTGCGGGCGCGCGGGTGATGTCGTCCTCTTCCAGCCCAGGCATTAGCTTGATGCAGGAGGGCATCTCATACATCGCCTGTTCCGAGGTGCCGGCGGTGCTGATCAACATCATGCGCGGCGGGCCGGGACTGGGCAACGTGCAGCCCTCGCAGGGGGATTATTTCCAGGCGGTCAAGACGGCCGGGCACGGCGATTTCCACATGATCGTCCTGGCGCCGGCCAACGTGCAGGAGGCGATTGATTACGTCGTCCTGGCTTTCGACCTGGCGGAAAAATATCGCACCATCGCCATGGTCGTGGCCGACGGGTCGATCGGGCAGATGATGGAACCGGCTGAACTGCCACCCATGCGACCCGTGCGCACGCCGGAAGAGCGGGCCGATTGGGCGCTCACCGGGGCCAAGGGACGCGCTCCCAATATCATCACCTCGCTCTACCTGGGCGCCGAGAACCTGGAGAACGTCAACCTCCGCTTGCAAGCCAAGCTGAAAGAGATCACCGCCAACGAAGTGCGCTGGAAAGAGTACGACACCGAGGACGCCGATCTCCTGTTGCTCGCTTTCGGCACCGTCGGGCGTGTGTGCCAGACGGTCGTGCGCGAGGCCCGGGAGAAGGAAATCAAAGTCGGTCTGCTACGACCGGTCACACTGTGGCCTTTCCCCAGCGCTCGACTCGCGGAATTGTCGGAACAAGTGCGCGGCATACTGGTCGCCGAGATGAACGCCGGGCAGATGTTGGAGGACGTGAGGTTGGCCGTCGAGGGCCGTTGCCCAATATCCTTCTACGGGCGTATGGGCGGCCCCGTCCCCTTGCCCGACGAGATCCTGCCAGAGGTGGAAAAACTGGACGCCAAAGTAGCGACCGGGCGCGGATAGACGATCCGAAGGAGATTTGAAATGACTATTGAAACGACACAAGTTGAAATTCCCGAAGATATGGAATTGATTTACCAACCGCCGGAGAGCCTGACCGAGGCCCACACCCACTATTGCCCTGGCTGCACCCACGGCGTGATTCACCGCCTGGTGGCCGAGGTATTGGACGAACTGGACGTGCGGGAACGAACCATTGGCATCGCGCCGGTGGGATGTTCCGTCCTGGCCTACAATTACTTCAACGTGGACATGGCCGAGGCGGCCCACGGCCGGGCGCCGGCCATGGCGACCGGCCTCAAGCGCGTCAGCCCGGACAAGGTCGTCTTCACCTACCAGGGAGATGGCGACCTGGCCTCCATCGGTATCGCGGAGATCGTCTACGTCGCCAACCGGGGCGAGCACTTCACCACCATCTTCGTCAACAACGCCATTTACGGGATGACGGGTGGACAGATGGCGCCGACGACGCTGCCCGGTCAGGTGACGACCTCGTCGCCGACGGGCCGAGACGTGCAGGCCGCCGGTTTCCCCATGCACATAGCCGAACTGCTGGGCGGCTTGCCGGGCGCGGTCTACGTGACGCGCCAGTCGGCCCTGGACGTGCGCGCCATTCGGAAGGCCAAGCGGGCGATCAAGCTGGCGTTCCAGGCCCAGTTGGCCGGCCTGGGATTCTCGATGGTCGAGATCCTCTCGACATGCAACACCAACTGGCACATGGGCGTCCAGGAAGCGATGGATTGGGCCAAGGAGGAGATGGTGGATTTCTACCCCCTGGGCGATACGAAGATGACGGACGAGGTCAAGGCGTTGAAGGAGGGCAGGTAACATGCAAAAAGAGGTCATCATTTCTGGTTTTGGCGGGCAAGGCACACTCTTCGCCGGGCAGCTCCTGGCCTACGCGGCGATGGACAACGGGTATCACGTGACGTGGATCCCCTCTTACGGCCCCGAGATGCGCGGCGGCAAGGCCCGTTGCACCGTCATCGTCGCCGACGAGCCGATCGGCTCGCCATTGGTGCGGCGTCCGAGCGCGGCGATCGTGCTCAACCTGCCCTCGATGGAGGCGTTTGAACCGACCATCAAGCCCGGCGGAACGTTAGTGGTCAATAGCTCCCTGATTCCCCAGCAGAGCGAGCGAGACGACATCCAGGTGATCTACGCCCCGGCCAGCGACATGGCGACGGAACTGGGCAACGTCCGCCTGGCCAACGTCATCTGCCTGGCGGCGTTGATGAAAGCGACCGGCATCGTGCCGGTGGCGGCTATTGAGCAAGCCCTGGCGGACCACCTGCCAGAACGACACCGCAAATTATTGAGTCTGAACAAAGAGGCGATCCACCAGGGCGCGGCGTTGGTAGAGGACGCGCCCTGACCATCTTGACGCCCGCCCCACCTGGGGTAAAATAAGCTGGATATGGAAAATACAGGCTCTATCCCCAGGACATCGGCTGTGCAAGATTTCCGCCGCGCGCGGAGCAAGGTGCTGTTACAACAAGTCGTCGCCCGGCTGACCGGTCAGTCGATTGACCTCCTGCCCTACGAAGAGGTGCGTAAAAAGCTCAAGGCCGGGGGCACAAAGAACAAAAAGTTAAAAGAAATCCCCATCGACGCGATCATCGGGAGCGTTGGGCGCTACAAAGACTTTACCCGCACCTTCCTCCCCCGCCACAACAGCGACGAGAATCGATGGGCGCAGGTCAAAAGCGCGATGACCGATATGACCGGCCTGCCGCCCATCGAAGTCTACCAGATTGACCAGGCCTACTTCGTCCTCGACGGCAATCACCGGGTCTCCATCGCGCGGGAACTGGGCGCCGAATACATCCAGGCCTACGTGACCGAGATTTACACCGACGTGCCCCTCACCCCTGACGTCCAGCCCGACGACCTGATCATCAAAGCGGAGTACGCCGAATTTCTGGAGCGCACCGGTTTGACCAAACTTCGCCCCCAGGCCGACCTGAGTATGAGCGCGCCGGGCAAATACCCCATCCTGGAAGAACACATATCAGTTCATCGCTATTTTATGGGGATTGAGCAAAACCGACCAGTCTCCTATGAAGAGGCCGCGGCCCACTGGTACGATACAGTCTACAAACCGGTCGTATACGCCATCCGTGAGCGCGGCATATTGCGCGATTTCCCCGAACGCACTGAGGCCGATTTATACCTCTGGCTCTCCGAGCATCGGGCCGACCTTCAAGAGACGTTGGGCTGGACGATCGAAACCCAGGCCGCGGTCGATGATCTGGCGGCCCAGTTCAGCTCTACGCCCCGCCGTGTGATCGCTCGGGTGGGCGATAGACTATTGGAGAGCATCGGTCTGGATGACCTCTCGCCCGGTCCGCCGCCCGGCGCGTGGCGCGCCTCCGTCCCCAGCCAGGATCACATGTTCGACGATATCCTGGTCGCTATTGGGGGCGCGCACAACCACGACGCCCTTGAACAGGCCATCGCGCTGGCCCGGTGCATCGGCGCGCGCCTGCACGGTTTGCACGTCATCTCATCCAAGGTGCAGCGCTACAGCAAAAAGATCAAAGAGATGGAGGCGACCTTCGAGCAACGCTGTCGCGACGCCGGCGTATCGGGGAATTTGGTCGTCGAAATCGGGAAAGTCGCGCGCCAGATATGCGAGCGCGCGCGGTGGGTCGACCTGGTCGTCCTGCCGATGAACTACCCCCCATCCTCTGCGCCATTGGCCCACATCGGGTCCGGCCTCAGCGCCATCATTCGCCGCTGCCCCCGCCCCCTTTTGCTGACGCCGGGACAACCCTCGTCGCTCCAACGCTTGCTCCTGGCCTACGACGGCAGCCCCAAGGCGGAGGAAGCGCTCTTCATCGCCGCACACTTCGCAAAGGCGCACGACAGCAACCTGATCGTCTTGAGCGTGGACGAAAACGCGGGCAAAGAGGACGCCGGCGCGTCGCGAGCGCTGGACGACGCCCGGCGATACCTGGAAACCCACGAAATCGAGGCCCTATACCTGGAAAAGCGCGGCGAAGTCGCCCAGACCATCATCCGCACCGTGAATAATCAGCGCTGCGACCTGATCCTCGTCGGCGGTTATGGATTCAACCCGATCATAGAAGTCGTCCTCGGCAGCACCGTCGATCAGGTTCTGCGCGCCAGCTCGACGCCCGTCCTGGTCTGTCGATAGCGTATTGAAAACTATGACCGTTTATCAACCTCCCGCAGGCTGAGTTGTTACGAGCTATGAGCTATCTAGAAGAAACCCACTCAATTGACTTGCTGAACTTGCCCACTCGAGCCAGAAACGCCCTGGCGCGAGCCGGCATCACCACCGTGGAAGATTTAGCCGCCCGCGATGACGACTACCTCCTGAGCCGCCGGGGCTTTGGCGCGACGTCTCTTGAGCGCGTGCGCGAACAACTGGCCATATGGAAACGAGAACATCCCGCCCCCACACCGCCAGACGACGGCGAGACCGCCCCAGAGGCGCAAGGGGCAAACGAAGAAAACGAGGCGCGCGATACGAGCGAATCGCGCCGGGGAGAAACCCTCACCCTCCATCTGCTCCCCGGCCGGCGAGTGATCCACGCCGGGTGGCTATCCGGCGGCGACTCGCCCGGCCGGCTTTTCCTGTGGGGCGAGGGGGCGGCGCAAGAGCCTGCGGGCCAAGATGCGTCCCCGTCCCCCCACCCTTTCCAACTCCCGCCGGAGACGTTGCGCGCCGGCTTACCCGACCTCATCCCAGAAGCGGCGCAGGAGACCCACGCCATCGTTCGAGCGCCGGCGGTCGGCGACGCCCCCCAACCAAGTCCCCAACTCATCCGCAGCGTCTTATGGGATCGAGAACCCGACCCGCCGGACCGCCTCGGCCTATGGGCGGTGACCGGATTGACCCTCCCCCCTCTGGACGCCCTGGCCTTCCTCAACGACATGCCCCGCCCAGAAGAGCTGGCCCCCCGGATCGCGCTGGGCGCTGACCTGGCCTTCTGGTCATTAGCGGGCAAGTTCGCGTTGGAACTGTTGGCCCGCCAACAATTCGTCCCCACCTTGCACCAGGGGCGAGATGGCGCCTACCGGGCGTTGTGGTCGCCGATCATTGATCGCCATGAGGACCTACGGCGGGTCGAGCAACTGGCGGCGGCTATGCCGGCCGTCGCGCGGGCGATCAGCGCACATTCGACGGACGGAACCGGGTCGCCGCCTGCGGGGGAAGAGCGGCAACAGGAAGGCTTTGCCCCACCCTCCCCCCGCGCCTTGTTGAAGGATTTTTTGCAAGACGTGAGCGACGTCGTCGTCCGCACCTGGGCCCCGCCGCTCCTGCACGTGGTCACCCGGCGGGACGATCCGGCCCTGCGCACCTGGTTGAAGCAACTCTTCACCACCGGCAAAGCGCCCATCGTCGACGCTCCGCCCGAAAACCTGAAAGCGTTCCAGGAGGACCTCCTCGGCTGGCAGGACAGGCTCCTCACCGGGGCCGAGGAACCGTTCCGCATATGCTTCCGCCTGGAACCGCCCGAATCGCCCGAACAGGCGAATGAGACCGGCATCTGGACGCCGCTGCCCGATTGGACGCTGCGCTTCTTCCTCCAGGCCCGCGACGACCCCAGCCTGCTGGTGCCGGCAAGCTTGGTCTGGCGCGAACAAAGTGCCACGTTGCGCTACCTGGACCGCCGTTTCGAAAATCCCCAGGAGAAACTACTGACCGGACTGGGACAAGCGGCCCGCTTCTTCCCCCCGCTGTCCGACAGCCTGCGAACGACCTCTCCCGAGGCCTGTTATCTGGAGACCCAACAGGCCTATCTCTTCCTCCGGGAGGCGGCGCCGCTGCTGGAACAGAGCGGTTTCGGCGTCCTGGTGCCGCCCTGGTGGGAAAAACGGCACAGGCAATTGGGCGTGCGGGCGACGATCTCCCCGGTCGATACAGAAGGACAGGGCATCCTGAATCTGGACGCCCTGGTCGAATTCCGTTGGCAGGTCGCACTGGGCGATCAGGCCATCGAGCCAGAGGAATTCAAACGTCTGGCGGCGCTCAAATTGCCGCTGATCCAGGTGCGAGGAGAATGGGTCGAACTCCAGCCGGAGCAGATCGAGAAGGCCATCCGTTTCTGGGAAAAGCGGTCCAGCGAGGAGGAAGCGACCCTGCGCCGCGCGCTGCAAGTAGGGCTCTCGGAAGAGGGGGAGGCCGGCGCGCTGACCATCGTTGACGTCGAGACGACCGGCTGGATTCGCGACATGATGAACCAGTTGCGCGGCGGCGAGACGATGAAGGAACTACCCCCGCCGGACGGGCTGGCGGGCCAACTGCGCCCCTACCAGAAACGCGGTTATTCCTGGCTGGATTATCTGCATCGGTGGGGATTGGGCGCTTGCCTGGCAGACGATATGGGCCTGGGCAAGACGATCCAGGCCATCTCCCTGATTCTGCACGACGTGGAGGAAAATCAGATCGACGATCCGGTCCTGGTCATCTGCCCCACCTCCGTGGTGGGGAACTGGGCGCGCGAGATCGCCCGCTTCGCGCCATCGTTGCAAACCGTGGTGCACCACGGCGGCGACCGGGCGCGCGGGGACGACTTCATCGAGCAAATCCGGCAGGACGGGCCGACCCACGTCGTCATCAGCACCTACGGACTGGCCCGGCGGGATGAGAAGACGCTGGCCCAAATCGACTGGACCGGCGTCATCCTTGATGAAGCCCAGAACATCAAGAACCCGGCGGCCAAACAGACCCAGGCCATCCGGCGTTTGAAGGCCGGTTACAAAGTCGCCCTCACCGGCACGCCGGTCGAGAACCGCCTCTCGGAGCTGTGGTCGATCATGCAATTCCTCAACCCCGGTTACCTGGGCTCGCAGAAATCTTTCCGCACCCGCTTCGCCCGCCCCATCGAGCGCTACCAGGACGCCCAGGCGACCCATCGGCTGCGTAAATTAGTCCAACCCTTCGTCCTGCGGCGCGTCAAGACCGACCCCAGCATCATTCAGGATCTCCCCGATAAACTGGAGAACAAGGTCTTCTGCACCCTCACGCCGGAACAGGCGACGCTCTACCAGGCGGTGGTCCAGGAGGCGCTGGAACAGGTCGAAGCGGCGGAGGGTATGCAACGGCGGGGATTGGTGCTCTCAATGCTAACCCGCCTGAAACAGATCTGCAACCACCCGGCCCATTTCCTGGGCGACGGTTCATCGCTCTCCGAGCGCTCCGGGAAATTGGCCCGTATGGGCGAGATGCTGGAGGAGGTGCTCTCGGTCGACGAGCGAGCCTTGATCTTCACCCAATTCGCCGCGATGGGGACGTTGCTCCAGGCCCACCTACAGGACCTGTTCGGCGGGGAAATCCTGTTTCTCTACGGCGGGACGCCGGCCAAGCAGCGCGACCGGATGATCGCCCGCTTCCAGGAGGAACGCCACGGCCCATCCATTTTCATCCTCTCCCTCAAGGCCGGTGGATTGGGACTGAACCTGACCCGCGCCAATCACGTCTTCCATTTCGACCGGTGGTGGAACCCGGCCGTGGAGAACCAGGCCACCGACCGAGCGTTCCGCATCGGGCAGACGAGGGACGTGTGGGTGCATAAATTCATCTGCGCCGGCACCCTGGAGGAGCGCATCGACGACATGATCGAGAGCAAGAAGGCCCTGGCGGAAAGCGTCATCGGCGCCGGTGAAGGTTGGCTGACCGAGTTGGACACCAACCAATTGCGGCAATTGGTCACGCTAAGCCAGGAGGCGGTTGAGAGCTGAGGATTGAGGATTGAGGGTTAAGAATTGAGGATTGAGGATTGAGAATTAAGAATTGAGGAGCGGGGAGTGAGAGTGGTGTATGAGGGATTATGAGCCGTAAAAGACGCAATTACTGGGGCTATTACCCCAAATCGAAACCCATCCCGGTCAAGGATGGAATCAAAGCCCGGACGAAGCGGGGGCAATTCGGCGAGCATTGGTGGGCTCAACGGTGGATCGAGGCGCTGGAATCCTTCGGGTGGGACAATCGTCTCCGGCGCGGCCGGACCTACGCCCGCAAGGGGCAAGTGCTGGACATCGACATCCAATTGGGGCGCGTCGACGCCCGTGTGCAGGGCTCGCGCCGCACGCCGTACATTGTCCGCATCAAAATCGCGCCATTCAGCGATAAACAATGGGAGACAGCAATCGACGCCATATCCGAACAGGCGCTCTTTGCGGCCCAACTCCTCTCTGGCGAAATGCCGCCGGAGGTCGAGCAGGCAGTCCGCGGGGCGGGGCTTTCCCTTTTCCCCACCAGTATGGACATCAATATGCAATGCTCCTGCCCCGACTGGGCCGTCCCTTGCAAGCACATCGCCGCCGTCTACTACTTGCTGGCGGAGGAATTCGACCGCGATCCCTTCTTGCTGTTCAAATTGCGGGGCTGCACCCGCGAACATCTGATGACGGCGCTGCGGGCCCGGCGCGCCGCCGACGTCTCGGAAGAGGATGACGCCTGGACAGAACCGGAGGAGATCGTCCCCCTGGAGGACTCGCTCGCCGACTTCTGGGAACCCCAGTCCAACATGCAGGGCTTCTCCGTCGCCATCGCGCCCCCCTCGGTCGAGACGGCGTTGTTGAAACGGCTAGGCCCCCCACCCTTCTCCCGCCGCCCGGAGGCCTTTGTCGGCGTCCTGGCCCTGGCCTACGCCGCCGTCACTGACCGGGCGCTGAAGTTAGCCTATGGAGACGACCTGGAGAATCACAACGAAGTCAATGGCCTCACGTAACTGCTTCTACATCATCGCCGCGCTCACCCTGGTGAGCCTCATCGCGACCGCGTGCGCTCCTCCATCCCAGATCGATCACACGCCGCCGCCGTCTACGTCGTCAGCGGCACCCACATCCACACCGGCGCCAACCGTCACGCCCAGGCCATCCTCGACCCCTTCGCGCACTCCAACCCCGCCGCCCACCATCACGCCCACCATCACGCCATCCCCAGAACCATCGGCGACCGCCACGCCCACGCCGCTCCCCACCGCCACACCGTCGCCCCCCCCGCCATCCCCCTCGCCCGAACCGCCAACACTCGAACCGACGCCTGAACCGGCGGCGGACTTCGTCCCCGCGCCGCCGCCGGGACGGGCCTTCGGCGCGCTGGACGAGTTCTGGGCCGGACAAGCGGAATGGGTGCTGGAAATCGCAGACGTAGGATTGCCCGTGGGAGAATCGGACACCGTCCACCGGGGCGGCGGGGAATTCTGGTCCTACCTACACGCCAGTCACCAATCGGCCGGCGTCGTCGACCGCTGCGGCGACCCGGCGCCCTTCCCCGGTTGCGTGACGCTGTGGAAGAGTTACGACGGCGGGCGTCAGTTCATCCTGGAGGATCCACGCTGCCTCTTCCCCTGCCTCTCGTGCCCGTGCACAGGGCGGGATCACACCGGGCAGCAACAATACCCGCGCGTCTTTTTCGACGACGTGAGGGCCTACATCGTCTATGAGTGGGGCGCGGGGGCCTATATGCGCACGTCAAGCGACGGGATCAACTGGTCGGGAGAGGCCCACGTGCCCGGCACCGGTCAATGGCACGCCGAACCCGGCGCGTGCAGCGAGGCCGCGACCATCGGCGAGCACCCCAACATCTACAACGAGGCCGAGTACGGGAATTGCCTGGTGGGCGCGCCCCCCGGCATCTACGTCGAGGGGGATCTACTCTACGTCTTCGTCGGGCTGGGACGGGATCCAGGCCATATGGGCTGTTACGTGGGGAACAAACACCAGGGAGCGGCCGGCCTGCGCCCGTGCGCCGCCAATCCACTGTTCGGGGCCGAGGCCGGATATGGACCGCTCGATGCGTTCGGCGCGGACGCCAATCCCTACTTCGAGTTCCGCACCATCTCGTCGGCCGACGTGGTGCGGTGGGGCGATCACTATTACATGGCCTACGAGGGGGTGCGCGGCCCCAGCAACCCCACCGTCGTCGATGACCAATTTGCCCTTGGCTTCGCCCGCAGCGCTGGACCCGCCATCGACGGCCCCTGGGAGAAATATCCCGGCAACCCGGTGATTATGGATGTGGCCAACAACTGGGGCATCGGCCACGCCGACATCCTGTTCGTCGGCCCGGCGACCTACCTCTACACTGCTACCTCAACCACCACCCGGGGGCGCTACGTCCTCGTCCGTAAGTGAACGGGTGAACCGCCCACAATCGGAGAAAACCAAATCCAGACTTCGGAACTCTCAATCGATATTTGTGCGCGCAAAAACGCCAAACCGTCTCATCTCAATACGGCATACACGTCAGCAAGATGGAACGGACACACGACGTCCGCCCGCTCCTATCTTATGGAAAATATCTGTAAATGTCTTTGCGATGCAGAATCCGCACAAAAATAACTTGCTCATCTACTATCTCTAGCCCAATGCGATAATCTCTCAACCGAATCCGGTAGAAAGTTGCGTAACTCCGCATCTTTTTTAGGTTGGCAATATCCTGTGCCGTAGAAGCCGCTTTAACCTGCGCTATGATCTGTTGAACTTGCTGCAACAATTTTTTGTTCTTGATGCGCTTTAAGTCCCGTGCAAAACTGGCTTCAAAAGCTACTTTCATGCCGTCCCCGTTAAAATGGTGGTGATGTAGTCTTCGCTCACAAATTCATCCCGCCGCCCCTCGCAGATTGCATTGGCCAACCCAATTTCTTCAAGTGCTTCAAGCACCAAGTCATAAAACTCGGAGCGCCTATCTTGTAATAACTCCAAGACTACTTGTTTGAGCAAAGCTTTAGTCTGCATTTCGTCTACTGTTGCTTCCATATTTTTTCCTTTCAGTTAATTCGACAATGTCAAATTCGCCAACCCAGACTTCCGAAGTCTAAAAAATGGCTTGGAAATACACGAAAAGTCAGCTTTCGCAAGGCTTTGGTCGAGCAAAGGACCTGTCAAAGACTTCGGAAGTCTAAATGTGACATTGTCAAGTTAATCTGAGCAACCATTTCTCGTGACTATTTCGGCCTTGGTCCTACCTGGCAGTTTGTCGGAGAAAACCAAATCCAGACTTCGGAAATCTCAATCGATCCATTTGTGCGCGCAAAAACGCCAAACCGTCTCATCTCAATCATACGGCGCAAGGACGATGGACCGCCGTCATCTTGACGGCATACATGTCAGCAAGATGGAGCGGACACACGACGTCCGCCCGCTCCATCAATGCGCCCCAACTTATTGAGAAGATACGCCAAAATCGCTTCGAAAATTGTCAGGCAGCGCTTCTGGAGAGACTTCTGATATATCTCTACTTGACAATCTGCTAGACGATAAGATCCACGTCTGGATTCAGGGCGACCATCAAATCCCATTTCTCCGTCTTGACCTGATGCACAGGCAACGGCGGGGTCGGCGGATATTCGGTTGGTTCCGCCAGCACCTCGCCCGTCTCCAGGTCGAACTTGGCGAAGTGACAGGGGCAGGTAATCACCTTGCCATTGAGCTCCGCTTTTTCCATTGAGCATTCTCGATGCGGACAACTCTCGTCTACCGCATAAAACGTCCCATCCACGTTGAACACGAGCACTTTCACCCCTTCAACCCAGAAAGCCTCTCGCTGTCCTGGCTCAATGTCCGACAACTTGGCCACTTTCACGAATTCCCCCATCGCATACCTCCCTTATTTATGTAAAAATGTATATAGTTCGACAATGTCACATTCGCCAACTCAGACTTCCGAAGTCTAGAGAGAGGCCTGGAAATACGGGAAAAGCTAGCTTTCGCAAGGCTTTAGTCGATCAAAGGGCCTGTGAAAGACTTCGGAAGTCTAATTTGACATTGTCAAGATAGTTAGACCTGATCAAAGTGTACAATCTCTCTGTCAAGCTGTCAAGCGGCGCTGAACGCTCACCTCACAAGCTCGTTGATCATCCGTCCCAGCATCTCCATAGCTTGCTCCGCCTTCTCCGACCAGTTGGCTGCATTCAGGCGAATGAAGTTACGATATTGCTGGGTCGCCGAGAAGAGGTAGCCGGGCGTGATGGCGGCGCCGGCCTATCTTCTCTACGCCGTCTCCAGGTAACGTTCCAACTCCCAGTTGGTAACCTGGATCCGATACGCATCCCATTCTTTGCGCTTGGCCCGCATAAAGGCGTCGATGACGCCCGGCCCCAACGCATCTTTGATCACCTCGTCCTCGTCCAGGGCGTCCAGCGCCTCGGACAGCGTGCCCGGCAACGTGCCAATCGCCCGTTCTTTCAAATCGCGCTCGGCGAAATCGTAGACGTCCTCGTTGACCGGGGAAGGCGGCGTCAGGTCTCGCTCGATGCCGTCGAGGCCGGCCGCCAGCATCGCCGTGAAGGCGAGGTACGGGTTAGTGCTGGGATCGGGGCAGCGCAATTCGAGCCGCGTCGAGTCCTGCCGGCGCTTGCCGTGGCCCGGCACCCGGATCAGAGAAGAGCGATTCAACTGCGCCCAGCAGATGTAGACCGGCGCCTCGTAACCCGGCGTCAAGCGCTTGTAACTGTTGACCGTCGGTGCAGCCACCGCCGCCAATGCACGGGCGTGCGCCAGTTGCCCGGCGATGAAATTGCGCGCCAGCCGCGAAAGCCCATATTCGTCGTTCTCATCGTAGAATAGATTCCGCCCCGCTTCGTCGGAGATGCTCTGATGGACGTGCATACCGGAACCATTGATCCCGAAGATCGGTTTGGGCATAAAGCTGGCGTAAATGCCGTGACTGGCAGCCACCGCTCGCACGGTATACTTAAATGTGACGGCGTTGTCGGCGCTGGTCAGACCGTCGGCGTAATGGAAGTCGATCTCGTGCTGTCCGGTCGCCACCTCATGATGGCTCATCTCGACCTCCATACCCATCCCCTGGAGGGCCAGGATGATCTCGCTGCGCACCTGTTGCGCCTCGTCGCGGGGCGAGAAGTCGAAGTAGCTGCCCACGTCGTGGGGCGCGGGTCGGGTCGGCAATCCATTGTTGTTGGCGTGCTCATCGCGGCGCTTGAAGAGAAAGAACTCCAGCTCAGGGCCGAAGTTGCACACGTACCCCCGTTCCGCCGCCCGCGCCAACATCCGCTTGAGCACGACTCTCGGCGCGCTGAGCGACGGCGCGCCATCCGGGCCATGCACGTCGCAGATCAAGCGCGCCCGTCGCCGCTCCGGCGCGCTCCAGGGCAACACCCGGTAAGTCGCCAGATCGGGTATCAGCACCCGGTCACTCTCGTAAATGCGGGCGAAGCCCTCGATAGACGAGCCATCGAACCACACGCCATCTTCCAGCGCGCTCGACAGCCGCTCGACCGGAATCGTCACGCTCTTAATCGTTCCCAGGATGTCGGTGAATTGCAGGCTGATAAAGCGCACGCCATCCTCTTTTACTCGTTCGATCAGATTTTCATTGTTCATCAGTCCTCCTTTGTTTGGTAGGCCGCGGTATATTAACAAATTGGTGGATCCGCGCTGGTAACCGATGTACCAATATTGGGACAACCTTGCGAAGGTTTCAGATGGTCATTCCGACCCGATACATTTCCGCCAGCGAGGGCGCTTTAGCGCTTAGATATACACACTAACCTTCGCAAGGTTTTTTGGGTAGAATTTGGATGTGGAGCTCTTTCAACTGCTCCGGCTCGACGGGAGAGGGCGCGCCGGCCATCAGGTCGGCCGCTTGCTGCGTCTTGGGGAAGGCGATCACCTCACGGATGTTCGGCTCGCCCGCCAGGAACATCACCAGCCGGTCGATGCCGGGCGCGATGCCGCCGTGGGGCGGCGTGCCGTACTCGAACGCCTCCAGCATGTGACCGAAGCGCTCCTGCGCCACCGCCGCGTCCAACCCGATCAGTTCGAATACCTTCTCCTGCACATTCCGTTGGTAGATCCGGATGCTGCCGCCGCCGGTCTCCACCCCGTTGCAGACGAAGTCGTACTGCTGCCCCCGGGCAGCTCCCGGGTCGGTCTCCAGGAGCGGCAGGTCCTCCGGCATGGGCGCGGTGAATAGGTGATGGCTGGGATCCCAGCGCCGGGCCTCCTCGTCCCACTCGAAGAGCGGGAAGTCGATCACCCAGCAACAGGCCAACACGTCCGGATCGCGCAGGCCCAACTGATCCCCCAGTTCGAGCCGCAGCGCGTTCAAGGCCGCGTTCACCACCGGCGGCTGGTCGGCGACGAAGAGCAACAGGTCGCCCGGTTCGGCGCCCAGGCGCGCTGTGACGCCGTCTACCTCTTCGTCCGAAAGGTATTTGGCGAAAGAAGAACGCACGTCGCCCCCCGCCTTCAAGGCCAACCAGGCCAGCCCCTTGGCCCCCTCGGCTTGGGCCAGCTCGGTCAACTCGTCGATCTGACGGCGGCTGTAATCGCCGCACCCCGGCGCGCGGATGCCACGTACCTGCCCACCGCCGGCGATCGTCCGGCTGAAGATGCCGAATTCGCTGTCGGCCACCAGGTCCGAGACGCCGGTCAGCTCCATCCCAAAGCGAATGTCGGGCCGGTCGCTGCCAAAGCGCCGCATCGCCTCCTCGTAGGTGAAGCGGGGGAAGGGCTTGGTCAGCAAGCGCCGCTCCGAGCAGTCTTCGATAACGCCGATCATCAATTCCTCGGCCAACGCCATCACGTCCTCGCGCTCGACGAAACTCATCTCCAGGTCCAACTGGGTAAATTCCGGCTGGCGGTCGCCCCGCTGGTCCTCGTCGCGGAAGCAGCGGGCGATCTGGAAGTAGCGCTCGAAGCCGGCGACCATCAGCAACTGCTTGAGTTGTTGGGGAGATTGAGGCAAGGCGTAAAACTCGCCGGGATGCACGCGGCTGGGCACGAGGTAGTCCCGCGCGCCCTCGGGCGTGGTCTTGAACAACATCGGCGTCTCAATCTCGACGAAGCCCCGTTCGTCCAGAAAATCGCGGATGTACTTGACCGCCCGGTGGCGGATCATCACGTTGCGCTGCATACGCTGTCGCCGCAGGTCGAGGTAGCGATATTTGAGTCGCAACGCCTCATCGACCGGCTGATCGTCGTAGATGTAGAAGGGCGGCGTCTTCGCTGGGTTGAGCACCGTCGCCTCGTGGGCCGCGACCTCAATCTCACCCGTGGGGAGATCGGGATTGGTCAGCCCTTCCGGCCGGGCGCGAACGCGGCCCTTAACCTGGAGCACGTATTCGCCCCGGGCGTGCTGCAAGGTCTCGTGCGCTTCTATCGCCACGTCGGGATTCGCCACGACCTGCACGACGCCCGAACGATCCCGCAGATCGACAAACGCCAATCCACCGTGATCGCGCCAGCGGTTGACCCACCCCGCCAGCACGACATCCTGTCCCACATCAGCCGACCTCAACGTTCCACAATTATGTGTTTTCAACATCATCGACTCCTTATCAAAACGCTATCAAAACGCTAGCTACACACCTCCCGGACAACCGGGACGACAATGCACACTACACGTATGTTCTCAAAAAGTAGGGGAGAAACGTTCGTAGTAGCGGCTTTAGCCGTCAAAATGACCGCTGAAGCGGTTACTACGAACTATTCCCTGAATTATTGAGAAGATGCCACCACACCGACAAAAGAAAAGCCGCCCTATGGGGGCGGCTAATGACGCAAACGTGGAAACCAGACGTGTCACACCGTTGGCCGTCCCCTGGGGAAGCCAGGCTGCTGGTCGTTATCATTATCTGCGGTCAGCCGAACGGTATCCATCGTCTTCATAACGGGAAAAAGTATAACACACTTCCCCGGTCTGTCAAGGCCTTTCATCCGATGGTTATGCCTGCGAGAGGTTGGGAGATAAAAAATGCGCGCTTGCCCCTCCCCGCCTGTGGAGTATAATTCGAGTGGCTTCGAGTTGTTGCAAAGGATAAATCTGTCAGCAAGCGATAGGGGGTAAAAAGTAATGAAGAGAGCTGTTAGCGTCAGCCTGGGAAGTTCGTCAAGAGATAAGCGAGTCGTCATCAATCTCCGCGGTGAGCAGATGACCATTGAGCGTATCGGTCACGACGGAGACGCCGAGAAGACGCGCCGGAAGTTCGCCGAACTTGATGGACAGGTCGACGCCCTGGGGGTCGGCGGCGTCGACCTCTACCTCCGCCTGGGCGAGCGTGAATATCCCTTGCGGGCCGCGCTCAAACTGGTCCAGGATGTGCATCAAACGCCGCTGGTCGATGGGCGCGGTCTGAAGCACACGCTAGAACGCCGGGTGTTCGAGCTGGCGGAACCGATGTTAGGCGAGCGCCCGCGCTTCCGCCGCGCCTTCGTGCCGGTGGCCGTCGACCGGGTAGGCTTGGCTGAAGCTGTGACCGAAGTGGCGGACGAGGTGGTCATCGGCGACCTGATGATCGCCCTAGGCGTGCCAATCCCCCTGTACGGGATAGAGGCGTACCGCCGGGTGGCGCGCGTCCTGCTGCCCTTCGTCAGCTATTTCCCATTGAGTATGCTCTTCTACGGCAGCGGGGGCAAAGAACGGGAACCGAAATACCACAAGTTCTGGCGCGAGGCGGACCTGCTCGCCGGCGATTTCCTCTTCATGCACAAACACGTGCCCGATGATCTGGAGGGGAAAACAGTCATCACCAACACGACCACGCCCAAGAACGTCGAGTTCCTCCGCCAACGAGGCGTGCGCCAGGTCATCACGACGACGCCGCGTTACGAGGGGCGCTCGTTCGGCACCAATATGATGGAGGCCGCCCTGACCGCCTACGCCGGTAAGGGCCGCGCCCTCACCGACGCTGAACTGAACGACTTGATTGACGAACTGGACCTGCGACCCACGGTGCAGACGCTGAGCGAATAGCGCCAATCCGAATGATGGGAATTGCTGGCGCCTGATGAGAACTTCATCGGTCAGACCCTATGATGACAAAGACAAATAGGACACGCTACATCCTCATATCCGTCGCCGCGTTGGTGCTATTGTGCGCCGCCGTTTCGTTAGCGGCGTTCGCCGTCATCCGCGCATTGCCGGGACGCTACGCCTACCGCCTGCCGGAACCCTTACAGGCCCTGCGCCGTAACCCACATCCCGATATCCTGCCCACCACGGCTATGGTTCATACACCGGCCCTTCAAGCGACGCCCACAATCGCTCCCGCCCCCACCGAAACGCCGGCGGCGACAATCACGCCGACGCCGCTGCCTTCCCAGACGCCCACCCAACCGCCGCCTACCCCAACCCCCTCCCCCACGCCTGTCGCGAGCTACACGTTGACCGGCCTGCGCCACGAGCGCCAGGGATGGAACAACTGCGGGCCGACGACGTTGGCGATGGCGCTCTCCTTCTGGGGACGGGCCGAAACCCAATACGACGTCGCGCCGGTTCTCAAACCGGACCCGGAGGATAAGAACGTCAGCCCCTGGGAGATGGAACAGTACATCCGCGACCTGGGTCTGGGGGCCATCGTGCGCGTCAACGGCACGCTGGAGACGCTCAAGGCCCTCGTCCGGGCCGGCTTCCCGCCGATCGCCGAAACCTGGTACGTCCGCGACGCCAGCGACCAATTGGGCCATTACCGGCTGATCGTCGGTTACGACGACGAGGCCCAGATATTCCTCACCTACGACTCGCTTCACGGCCCCGACGTCGTCATCGGTTACCAGGAGATGGACGAATTGTGGCGGGTCTTCAACCGGGCCTACCTGGTGATCTACTCGTTGGATCAATGGGAGGCGCTGGCTGCCGTCATCGGGGACGACGTGCACGACGCCCAGATGTACGAGGGCGCTTTGGCGCGCGCCCAGGCCGAGGTCGCGTCACCGCCGTCGACCTGCGTCGCTTACGCCGATTGCGCCGATTGGACGACCTTCTCCTGGTTCAACGTAGGCTCCAGTTTGACCTCGCTGGGACGGCACGCGGAGGCGACCGCTGCGTACGACCAGGCGCGCCAGTTGGGGTTGCATTATCGCATGTTATGGTATCAATTCGGCCCCTACGAGAGCTATTACAGCGTGGGCCGTCACGAGGACGTGATCGCCCTGGCGACCGCCACGCTAAAGACGACGGGCAACCTGGAGGAATCCTACTATTGGCGCGGCAAGTCGCGCCAGGCCCTCGGCGACGGCGACGGCGCGCGGGCCGACTTTGAAAGCGCTCTGCGCTATCACGAGAATTGGGGCCCGGCTCAAGCGGCATTGGAAGCTCTGTCAGATGCCCCTTGAGAGACGCCCGGTCGACACATGCGTGAGGGTAAGCAGCAGTTACCAGAAGATACGATGGAGGTATCCCAATGGCAGATTCAACCCCTAAACGCGCGCTCGTCCTCTCCGGGGGCGGTGGGCGCGGCGCCTATCACGTGGGCGTGCTTCGTTTTCTGGAAGAGCACGAGTGGACACCCGACATCGTCGTCGGCACGTCCATCGGGGCCGTCAACGGGGCGGCCATCGCGTCGGGCCACACCGCCTACTCCCTGTGGTCGCTGTGGCGGCGCTTGACGACCGACGACGTCCAAAGACGCTCCTGGGACGTCCTCTCAATCGAAAAATGGAATCATCTGCTGGATACCGCGCCCCTGCGCCGGACCTTGATTGAGCAGAAATGGATCGACCTGGAACGCATCAACGCCGACCCGCCAATCAAGCACCTGCGCCTCACCGTCGTCGAAATGGAGACCGGCAGGCTGCGCATCTTCGGCAACAGCGCCGATCCCACGGATCGCGCCCATTGCGAGCACACGCCTATCACGCTGGATCACATCCTCGCCAGTTGCAGCATTCCCATGGTCTATCCACCGACCAAGATCGATGACGTGGCCTTCTGGGATGGGGGGACAGTGGCCAATACCCCACTGGGGCCAGCCATCGACGCCGGCGCCGAGGACATCGTGGTCGTACTGATGACGCCCTGGGAGGATGAGGAAGAACGGCCGCGCTACACCATCGCCAACGGCTTCCAAGGATTGCTGATGACCGCCCAGGCGGCCTTCGAGTGGGCGCTCCTGGCCTCGTTCCAGACCGACCTGAAACTCTTCAAGCGCACCAATCAGGTCGTGCGGCTGACGCTCGAAAACGCCCGGTTGCGTGCGGAAAACGAGGCCCTCAAATCCCAACTGGCTGGGCAGGCCGGCCATTTCCAACTCGAAAGCGCCTCCCTGAAACACGCCGAGATTCCCCCGCCGATCATCATCTCCCCCCGGACGCCCATCCCCCTGGCAGACATCATCCGTTACCGGCCGGACAATCACGAGCGGCTATACCAGATGGGATACGAGGACGCCAAGGCGGCCTGGGCCCAGGCAGACAGAACAGTAGAAGGAGGTTTACATTCATCATGATAAACAACCTGATTGAAACGAGCAAGCTCTTCACGGAAGGGCGCATCGGCGCGTTGACCTTGCCCAACCGGCTGGTCCGCTCCGCCACCTGTGAGCGCATGGCCGACGACGACGGACGAGCACGCCCACAGATCTATGACCTGTACCGTGAACTGGCCCGGGGCGGCGTGGGATTGATCATCACCGGTCACATGTACGTCGATCCCGGCGGCAAGGCCAACCTGGAGATGCTCGGCGTCTACAGCGACGACATGATCCCCGGCCTGGCGAAAATGGCCGACGTGATCCACAGAGAAGGCGGCGCCGTCGTCGCGCAGATCAACCACGGCGGCATGCAATGCAGCGCCGAGACAGTCAGCGATCCGGTCGCCCCCTCGGCGGTCGAACCGCCCTACTTGAGCCGCCCGGCGCGGGAGATGACGCCCGCCGAGATCGAATCCGTCGTCCAGGCCTTTGGTCAGGCCGCCCGGCGTGTGCAAGAGGCCGGGTTCGACGGCGTCCAGATCCACGGCGCCCACGGCTACCTGGTCAACCAGTTCCTGTCGCCCTTGGTCAACCACCGGGCCGACGAGTGGGGCGGCGATTGGCAGAAACGCCTGAATTTCCTGCGGGCCGTCTGCGAGGCCATTCGGGCCCAGGTCGGCCCCCGCTATCCCGTGCTCATCAAGCTGGGTATGAAGGATGGTATTGAAGGCGGCCTGACCGTCGAGGACGGCGTGCGGGTCGTCGCCGCTCTCCATGAGATGACGATCAACGGCGTGGAGATCAGCGGCGGGATCGGCGGGGAAAGCACCCGCAAGGGTGTGCGGGCCGGAGAGAACGAGGCCTATTTCCGCCCTCTGGCCCAGAAAGCGCGGCCGCTTACACCGCTGCCCCTCATCCTGGTCGGCGGTTTCCGCTCCCGACCGGTGATGGAGGACGTGCTGGCGTCGGGCGACGCCGATTTCATCTCGATGTGCCGCCCCCTGATCTGCGAGCCGGATTTCCCGAATCGCTTGCAGGCGGGCGAGCAGCAACAATCCACCTGCATCTCGGCCAACCGGTGCTGGGCCGATGGGCCAGGCGAGGGCATCGCCTGTAAATGTCCGATAGATTGATACGGGAGATATGCTCCCCTTCGCATCTTTCTCAAAACAGGAAAATCGCGTTATAATGAAGGCGGAGGTGAATGATGATGCTTCGAGAGATTCTAGCTGATATTCACGCACTTGAGGAAGATATGTTAGCCTTTGAGCGTAAATATGGTGTCCGTTCAGAGACCTTTTACGCCGCCTATGCGAGTGGCGAAGAACCAGAGGATGATCGTTGGATGCTGGATTTCGGTGAATGGGCCAGCGTGTATCGCACCTGGCTTGCCAGGCAGGCCGAGTACCGTAACGAGGTACAGCGTCGACAAAGGAACGTTCCTAG
Organism: Anaerolineae bacterium; assembly: GCA_034437315.1. GTDB lineage: Bacteria > Chloroflexota > Anaerolineae > B4-G1 > B4-G1 > DSAR01. The sequence goes on along the minus strand of DAOTUC010000063.1, from coordinate 12,424 downwards.
CCTAAGAGATTTAGTTCAGGTAACTCCGTGACCGATCCACTACGTACGCCTGAAGACTATGAGTTGTTTCTATACACACTCAAGGAGCAGTTTTCCTCGGTACGCCGTTCCACTGTGACATTCATTCGACGTGGAGCAACTCTGGCGCTCGTAACCGGTGAACTATATTTTGATAACGATGTCAGGCTGGTCATTCGCGAGCGGCTCGTGTATCACCGTCTACCTGTCGCAATAGATTGGTATGGTTACGAGATTTGGCACGGTAGTGAAAAGTTATATTGGTACGATTCACAGCCACATCCGCACGATCCAACGCTACAAAGTACTTATCCTCACCATAAGCATATCTCTCCAGATATTAAACACCATCGCATACCAGCTCCAGAGATATGTTTCAATCGACCTAATTTACCGGTGTTGATTCACGAGATAGAAGCACTGATTGAGAACGAACTGTCGGGTAACTAGTCATGAAGGCGGAGGTGAATGATGATGCTTCGGATGTATCTACTCACCTTGCGCCCGCCGGATCACAATCCGGAAGCCGGATCGTAATCCGGCCACTTGCAGGCAACGTGTTAGCTTCCGTCACCACCCAGCCAATAGCCCGTGCGCCATCGGCGCGGATTGTAATCCGCTCTGCACATATATGCTGAGCAGTTACCTTCGGATGACCATACTTCAAAAGGCCGAAAAATTGGTCTCAACGATGACGCCGGCCGAAAAAGCCCAAGTCCTTCAGTGGGTAGCTCGTGACGTTGGTGGAGCGTTTCCCGGCATTGACGCCAGTCCGAATGTCGCTGGCGGCGAGCCATGCATCGTGCGCACTCGCATTCCAGTAGGGGTTCTAGTGCAAGCAAAGAATCTGGGCTCAAGCGAGGCGAGCTTACTTGATGGGCCTCTGAGCGAATTTTTTAATAGTCTCTCCAGCACAAGAAAAGCACCTCTGACGAATGCGTGACCCATTAGCGACGCTTCGCCGGGACCTGCGCCAGGAACAGGAAGCCGACTACCGTGTCTTTGACCTGCACGGTGACCACTACACCATCGGTTACGAGATGGGGCGGGCGACCGCCCTCAGACCAGTGCCAAGCTGGCGCGACGCCGACGAAGAACGCGCCTTCGCCCAGGCCTGCGCCGAGGTCGTGCGCCGCTTCCACCCTCCGATCCTCGACGAGTTCCGTGGATATGCTGAGGCCCAGGGCCGCCCCTGGGAGGACCTGCTGCCCCACTTTTCCAATAACCTGCCCGAGGGCTCGCTGGGGGGCTGCACCACCTTCGTGCGCCGTCTGGCCGACGGGCGCGTCCTTGTGGGGCGCAATCACGATTATCTCTACACCCGCAAGGAGCGCTACTTGCGGCGTCTTTCGCCGGCGGGCTACCCGGCTAGCCTGGGGACCCAATCAGGCTACGTCGGCAGTTGCTACGACGGCGTCAACAGCCACGGCCTGTTCGTCGCGCTGCACACCATCCGCGCCAACCGCGCCAGGCGCGTGCCGCCCGGCATTCCGGCCTATCTCATCCCCCGCATCCTGCTGGAGACCTGCGCCACGGCGCGACAGGCGGTCGCCCAGATCCGGCGTATACCTTTCCTCTACCCCTTCAATTACGTCATCGCCGATCAAGCGGATATATTCGTCGCCGAGACCTACCCCTGTCGCCTGAGCGTGCGCCGCGCGAGCGGCGACAGCCTCGTCGTCGCCAACTACTACGCCGCGCCCAATATGCGCCCGCTGCACGGCCGGCGCGACATGAGCGAATATGAAGACCGCGCCCGTTGGATTGAGGAACGGATCGCCGCTGACGCCGCAGCCAACGCCGGCCGCGAAGGCGCAGACGGATGGCGCTGGGCACAAGCGATCCTGCGCGACCACACCGCGCCGATCTGCTGCCACCGCCCAAACCAGGCCACGTTCTGGTCGCTGGTCGCCGACCTCAGCGCCCGGCGGATCGCCTACAGCCTGGGCGCGCCATGCCGCAATCCGTTCCGGGAGTGGGAATGGCCGCGCGCCGATAACTGACGACTCCCAATCCATTTCATTTGGGTGCGTTTCATTTCATTTGAGGTCAAGTTTGTAGTAGGCGCTACCTAGCGCGCGTACTACCGACAAGGCTCGGAAAGCCCGGTATTTGACAGACCTCGTCGCCGGGCTTTTTTTTGTTGGATAAGATAGCGCTCTATTTGGGATATTTGCGATAAATTCGCTTGCCTAATGCGCGAATTGGCGTACAATAGACGCCTGAATAGAACATTAGTTCTAATAACGGGGATGATCTTTAGAGGATGGAAGCGCATGCGAGAGAAACTAGAATTTCAAGCCGATAGAATCGAAGCAGTCCTGGAACTGCACAGCGTAGACGCCCACGTGACCGGCGGCGCCGTGACGCCCCGCTGGATACGCTTCCAGGTGCTGCCCGCGATCGGGGCCAAGATATCCAAGATCAAGGGGTTGAGCGAGGAGTTGGCGGCCGCGCTGGATGTGCCCGACTGCCGAGTGTCCCGGCGCGGGGCGGCTATCGCCGTCGAAGTGCCCCGCGACGACCCCCGGCCGGTGCGGCTTCTGCCCCTATATCGCCAGTTGACCGCAAGGCCGGGCGACTCGATCCCGCCCCTTACGGCGGTCCTGGGGTTGGCTGAAGACGGCGCTCCCTTGCTGATCCGCTTGCCTTCGCCGGACGTGACCCATATCCTCGTCGCCGGGGCCACCGGTTCGGGCAAGACGGTGCTGTTGCAAAGCATCATCCTGAGCCTGGCGGTATCGAATTCGCGCAGGGCGCTGTCCCTCGTGCTCATCGACCCCAAGCGAAGCGCGCTCCGCCCATTTGACGCGCTCCCGCACCTGGCGCGCCCGGTCATCTGGGATCCGGAGGAGGTTTCTGAGGTTTTCCGGAGCCTGGTGCGGCTGATGGAAAGGCGGGGATGGGGGGATACCCGCCTGCCTGTGCGTCGCACGCAGACAGGTAATCCATCCCCACACGTCGTGCTCGTGATCGATGAATTAGCCGACTTGCTGATGACGAGCGACGCGCCGGTCCAACAGGCGCTGACCCGGCTGATCCAGCGCGGGCGCGAGGCTGGCATCCACGTCGTCGCTGCGACCCAAAAGCCGACCGCCGCCGTCCTCGGCTCCCTGATCAAGGCAAATTTCCCGGTGCGCCTAGTAGGGCGGGTGAGCAGCGCCAACGACGCTCGCACCGCCGCCGGGTGGAGCGGCACCGGGGCCGAGCGCCTGATGGGGCGGGGGGATTTCATCGCCATAGCTGAGGGCCGGTCGACCCGCTTCCAGGCGGCCTACGTCTCGCCGGCCGAGATAGAAAATGTGACGCGCGCGATGACGTCGAACGCTCCCGTGGATGAGGCGACGCTGCCCCTGCAGAGGCAACGAGCTGAGGCGTTGATCTGATGAACGAAGAACAGGCAGTTAGACGGGCGTATCGGCGGCGCTGGGGACGGCTGCAAATGGCGACCGGGATAGCAGCGCTCGCTTTCGCCGTGACTTTGGCCGTCGTTGTCGGCAATCGCCTGAGTGACGAGGCGCTTTCGGTGCTGGTCGGCGCCGTCTGCGGCGTCGGCGCCGCGATCCCGACCAGCCTGATCATCGTGGCGGTCACCCGCCGCCAGGATAACCAGGAGCGCCGCAATCAATCGTCCCACCTGGCTGCATCTCCGCCGGCATCCTATCCGCCCGTCATCGTCGTCGCGCCGCCCGGAGGGCGGAACAACGAGTATTGGCGCGCGCTGCCATCCTCGTTCAATCCGTCTGGCATGCCGACCGAACGTCGTTTCACGGTGGTGGGAGAACCGCCGACAGGAGACTATGACCAGGAGGGGAATGGCTGGCGGTGGTGAGGAGGTTTGGCAGCAGTTACACTTCCACCAAAGCCGCGCCATTCGTCGCCGTGCAGACGTAGATGTGCGGCGACAAGCCTGTGGCGGCGCGGTAGCACGTTTCGGCGGCTGCGACAAAATCGCCAACGACGACGGCGTTTTTCTGCACGAGGGCCACTGCGCAACCGCCAAACCCGGCTCCCGTCATCCGGGCGCCATAACATCCCCCTGCCCGTCGGGCGCAAGCCGCCATATGATCCAGTTCAGGGCTTGAGACCTCGAAATCGTCGCACAAACTGGCGTGACTGGCGTCCATCAACCGGCCCAGGCGGCGCGCGTCGCCCGCGTGCAGCGCCTCGACGGCGGTCAACACGCGCGCGTTCTCCATCACGACGTGGCGGGCGCGCCGCCGCGTCACCGGATTCAAACCGTCCGCGCGGGCCTCGAACGTCTCCACGCTCACGTCTCGCAGGGCGGGGACGCCGAAAAATTGGGCCGCGGCCTCGCATTGGATGCGCCGCTCGTTGTAGGCTGCGTTGTAGGCTGAATCGGCCAGCCCCCGGCGGGTGCTCGTGTCCAGCACGACGACGACGGCGTCCGGCGGGATAGGCGCGGGGCGGGTCTCCAACGAGCGACAATCGATCAGCAGCGCGTGGCCGGCCCGCCCGGCGGCCGAGATCATCTGGTCCATAACGCCGCAGTTGACGCCGATCCAATCGTTCTCCGCCCGTTGCCCGATCCGGGCCATCCCGCTCGCGTCCCACGTCAACCCGCTCACGGCTGCAAACACGCGCGCCGTCGCCATCTCCAGCGCCGCCGAGGAGGAAAGCCCCGCGCCGAGGGGCACGTCTCCGGCGACGACGCCCTCCCACCCCCGCAACCTGTGACCGGCCTCCCGCAACGCCCAGGCCACGCCCTTGACGTATTCGGCCCAGTGGTCGTTCGGATTGGCGGCGCTAGCGCTAGCTTTTTGCAGATCGTCCAGGGGAAAGTGGGCCGTCGCGTCGAAACCCAGGGAGTGGACGTGAACGCGCCCATCGTCGCGGGGGCGGAAAGCGATCCATACCGCCCGGTCGATAGTCATAGGCAACACGAACCCGTCGTTGTAATCGGTGTGCTCGCCGATCAGGTTCACCCGCCCCGGCGCTCGCGCGACGGCGGCCGGCGCGTCGCCGGCCCACTGCGCAAACGCCCGCTCGACCCGCCGCTGGAGGGACATCCGACTCATCTGTAATCCGACTCATTTGTAAGTCGGCAGCCAATCGCCGTGGGCCTCGATGAAGTCGTCGACCAGGCGCCAGATTTGATCCAGGTCAAGTTCGGCGGCGGTGTGTGGATCAAGCATCGCGGCGTGATAGATGTGCGCCCGTTTGCGGGTCAGCGCCGCCTCGACCGTCAACGCCTGGACGTTGATGTTGGTCCGCATCAGGGCCGCCAGCTGCGGGGGCAGACGCCCCACGTGCGTGGGCTGGACGCCGTTCCAATCCACCAGGCATGGCGTTTCGACGATGCAATCCTGGGGCAGATTGTCGATCAGGCCGTGGTTAGGGACATTGCCGTAGATCACCCGGGGCGCGCCAGTCTCCAGGCTGTGGATGATGTACGCCCCGTACTCGTGGGTCCGTTCGACCGCCAGGGCCATCTCCGGATCTTCCAGATAGGCGCGCAAGGCCTCCCACCCGGCGATCTGGGCCTCACAACGGCGAGGATATTCGTCAAGCGGGATGCCGTAGCGCTCGATCAGGTCGGGCCGGTCCCGCTTGATAAACCAGGGCGTGTACTCGGCGAAGTGCTCGCTGGACTCGGTGACGAAATAGCCCAACCGCTGCAACATCTCGTAGCGCAGCCGGTTGCTGCTGGGCGCGCGACCTTCTTCGATGACCTGCCAGATGCGGGGATAGAGGTCCTCGAAACCATCCTCCATCTTGCGCTCGAAGCGCAAGTAGAAGGCCAGATGGTTGATGCCCGCGCACAGGTAGTTGATCTCTTCGATAGGGATGCCGATGTCGTAGGCCAGTTGTTCGGCCGTGCCCTGGACGCTGTGGCACAGGCCGACCGTCTTGATACGACTGGCCCGGCTGATGGCCCAGCAATTGATGGCCATGGGGTTGACGTAATTGAGGAAGGTCACATCGGGGCACAAGGCTTCCATATCGCGGCACATCTCCAGCAGCACAGGGATCGTGCGCAGGCCGCGCATGATACCGCCGACGCCGAGCGTATCCCCAATCGTCTGACGCAGGCCGTAACGCTTGGGGATTTCGAAATCGACGACCGTGGCCGGTTCGTAACCGCCGACCTGGATCATACAAATGGCGTAATCGGCGCCGTCGAGGGCCGCCCGCCGGTCGGTCGTCGCTTCGATGGTGGGGTGGACGTCCAGGGCCTGGGCGACCTTCTGGGCCACAATCTCCGCCGTGCGCAACCGTTCCACGTCGATGTCGTGCAGGCTGATGGTCGATTCGGCCAACTCGGGAAAGCTGAGAATGTCGCCCAGTAAGTTCTTGGCGAAGACAGTGCTGCCGGCGCCGATGAAGGTGATTTTAGCCATTATTTGCCACCGCCCGCGCGTGATCAGGCCACGCGCGCGTGATTAAGCCACGTGCTCTAGTTTCGTGGTCTCTGCCAACTGCTCTCGGATTTCCATTTCGGCGCTGGTCAATTCGATGCCCTTTGAGGCCGCGATCTCACCGGCGAGCAACAGGATACCCTCTTTATACATCCGTTTGCCGCGAGTCGTCAGACTGCCCTCGCTTTGCCTTCTCCAGGTCATATCCCGCACCGCCTCGGCGACTTGCCAGATATCTCCGGCGTACAGCTTATCCTCCAGGATTTGATACCGTTTTTTGTGGTTGCTAGGCAACGAGTGGGGATGAGAGTGTAAAATGTCCCACACCGATTTCAGGTCAGAGTGGGAGATCGCCCGTCGTAAACCTATCGAATCGGCGGCCTTAATCGGTATCATCAGGCTGGAAGAGGGGTGATTTAACAGCTTAATTCGATAGTACAGGCTATTATCTCCACGCCATTTTCGCTCGACAATGCTCTCCACGATGCCAGCGCCACGAACCGGGTGTACGATTGCTTCACCAGCTTTGAACATTGAGTTTTTCTCCTTCACCTGTCACTTGTCCACTGCCCAACAACAGGAATTGGGTCGGAACTTCCATAACCGCGGGTTAAACCGCCAGGTTGGCTTTAGAGGTTTTCACGCCCGCTTGTCGTCAATGTGCATCGTCAATGCGCCTCGTCAATGGGCCTCGTCGATGTGAACGACAATTTGGTCATACGGGATGAGCGGATCGGGTTCGTCAGGAGCGCCGGGATAGTCGATAGCCAGCACAAGCTGTTCCGAGAACGGCGGCTTTTCCCCGCGCTTCAACCGATCGACGATTTCTCGCGCGCCCAGGCCAGCAACCATCTCTTGCCGGCTTTCAACCGAAGCCTGTAGCGGGAGGCGCATGATCCGGAACAACGGGGATAGAAAAACCGGCGTTTGCCAGGTCTCGCCATCCGCTTCACGTTGAACGTTGAACAGAGCGACGTCATCCAGCTCATCCTCGGTGATACGTGTCTCAAACAACCGAATATGATAAGTATTTGTCATCCGGTTTATCCACTCTCCTTGATAGTTGTAGAGGCGAGACGCCTCTGTGCTTGAATTTGAATCTATGGGGAGGTTAGGGTGTGTTGGGGAGAAAACTTATTTTGCATAACCCAAAATATGATCATAATTAGATTATATCACGGTTTGATTATGTAAGCAATTGTTTTTGATAATCTCGCCCCCTTTTAATCACTTGACACGATTGATATTTATGTTATACTATACCCCAGTATTGTATTTTGTGGAGGTGAAAACATGCCAGTTTATGAATATCGTTGTCAAGTATGTGGAGAGACGTTCGACCTCTTCGTCCGTTCAGCCGGCGACAGGCAAAAAACGCCAGCCTGCCCCCAGTGCGGGAGTCCGAAGGTCAAGAAGAACATCTCTTTGTTTGGGGTCGGCGGCGCAACAAGTAGCGGCGCAACAAGTAGCGGCGCGACCGCTCCCTATTGCGGGTCGGGCCCCGTCTGAGGGACGAGCCATTAGGAAGCGGTGCGCTTCCTGACGTGCGAAATTGAGGGGGGATAAGGTGAAGTTGTGTGATCCATCGGCCAAGACCGACCTGCTGAGGCGAGTGCGACGCTTGGAAGGTCAGGCGCGCGGCGTCGCCAAGATGATTGAGGAAGATCGCGATTGCAACGAGATCCTACAGCAATTAGCCGCCGTTCGCTCGGCCGCCCACAAGGCGACGGTGGCGTTGGTCCGCGCCTACGCCGGCGAGTGCGTCGTCTCGGGCCACTCGCCGCAAGAGATCGCCGACGCGCTGGAGATCGCTCTATCGCGACTTGCGTAAATCGTGTGTGTCAAAATCGAAGCAAAAGGAGCTAATCAAAATGACATTATTAAGTGAAGAAATAGCTGAGCAAGTACAAGAACAATTGGCCAATTTGGCTGGGCCGGTTCGATTGGTGATGTTTACCCAGGAATTCGAATGTGAATTCTGCACCGAGACCCGCCAGATGGTGGAGCAGATATCTGGGCTTTCGGACCAGGTGACGGCCGAGATTTACGATTTCGTCGCCGATCAAGACAGGGCGCAGGAACTCAGCATCGACAAAATCCCCGCCATCGCCGTCATCGGAACCGAGGATTATGGCGTCCGTTTCTACGGCATCCCCGCCGGTTACGAGTTTGCCTCTTTCCTGAAAGCGATTCAAACGGTCGCCCAGGGAGAGCCGGAACTGAGCGCGGCGGGTTTACAGGCGTTGGCCCAGATTGAGGAACCGGTGCACTTACAGGTATTCGTCACGCCGACCTGCCCTTATTGCCAGGCGTCCGTCGTCCTGGCCCATCAAATGGCTATCGCCAGCCCACTGGTGCGGGCCGATATGGTCGAGGCGCAGGAATTCCCCCACCTGTCGACGAAATACCAGGTGATGGGCGTGCCGCGCACAGTGATCAACGAGGCTGTCCACATTGAAGGGGCCGCGCCAGAACCGATGGTGATCGAGAAAGTAAAAGAGGCATTAGCGGACGGTGAAACACATGATTGATTTCAAATTGACGCAAGAAAAGCCGGAGCCTGACGAGCAAGGGCCGGAGACGTATGAGCTGATTATCCTGGGCGGTGGGCCGGCCGGATTGACGGCGGCGATTTACGCCGGGCGGGCGCGGGTTGAGACGTTGCTGCTATCCGGTTCGCTGCCCGGCGGACAACCGGCTAACACCGACCTGGTGGAGAATTTCCCCGGCTTTCCCGAGGGGATCGACGGGCCGGCGCTGGCCCAGCGGTTCCAGGCCCAGGCGGAGCGCTTCGGGGCGAAGCTCGTGATGAACGACGTGACAACGGTCGATTTTTCGACGCACCCCTTCATCATTCAAACCCACAACAAGACCTACCAGGCCCAGGCTGTGATCGTCGCGACCGGCGCCACGCCGCGCCGATTGGGCGTGCCCGGCGAGGAGACCTTCTACGGACGGGGCGTCTCCGCCTGCGCGACCTGCGACGGTTTCTTCTACCGGGATAAAAAGGTCGTCGTGGTAGGCGGCGGCGACAGCGCCCTCGTCGAGGGGATGTTTCTGACCAAGTTCGCCAGCAACGTCACCATCATTCACCGGCGGGACGAACTGCGGGCGACCCAGATTTACCAGGAACAAGCCTTCGTCAATCCCAAGATCGATTTCGTCTGGGATTCGGTGGTGGAGGAAGTCGTGGGCGAGCAGACGGTCACCGGCGTGCGCGTGCGGAACGTCAAGACCGGCGAAAGCGCCATCATCGAAACTGACGGCGTCTTCATCTACATCGGTATGGAGCCGCAAACCGCGCTGTTCGCGGGTCAATTGGAACTGGACAAGCGGGGATACGTGATCTCAGATCGCCATCAACACACCGACGTAACAGGCGTTTTCGTTGCCGGGGACGTGCAGGACCCTCACTATCGTCAGGTCGTCGTCGCCGCCGGTACAGGAGCGATTGCGGCGATGGAGGCGGAGAAGTATCTCGGCGCATACGCCGGTTAGCGACGATGCTCGATCACCCGCTGCCGCCCAAGCTGCCCTGGATTGACGACAGCATATGCCGGGCCTGTCGCAAGTGCGCGGCGCGACAGGCTTGCCGGGTCAAGGCCATCTTGGCACTCGACCCCGGCGAACCGCCCTTCATCGACGGCAACCGATGTTATGGATGCATGGTCTGTCTGCCGGCTTGCCCCTATGGGGCGGTCATTCAGAAATAGGAATTCCGGGATAGGAGGATAAAATGAACCGCAAATGGCGTTATCACATCACAGTGCACGCATCAGATGATATTCTAGCAATGACCCGGGGACCGGTGGAACAGGCGCCGCCGACGATTTTCTGCGACGACGAGGGAGCCTGTTATTTCGATAGCGGCCCCAATCCCCTGACCCAGGCCATCGAACAACTGCTCAACCAGGTCGGCGAGGATGGGTGGGAACTGGTGCAGATCGCCTTCCGCCCGGGCCAGATCATCGGTTTCTGGAAGCAAGAAGTCATCACGTAAAATCAGACAAGGGAGGTCGCATATGTTAAGTAAAAACTACCTGGACGTACCCAAGGAAGCGGTAGCGGACGACAAGTCGATCCGGTGGGTGATCGGCGAAGCAGAAGGCGCGCCCAATTTCGCTATGCGGGTGATTGAGTTCGAGCCGGACGCCGTCTTCGAGACCCATCACCATCCTTTCGAACACGAGATTTTCGTCATCGAAGGAGAGGGCGTGGCCGAAGGGCCGGAAGGAAAATACCCTATGCGGCCCGGCGTGGCGCTCTACGTGCCGCCCGACGAACCGCACGGTTACCGGAACACCGGCGCGGGCCCTTTGCGCTTCATCTGCGTCATCCCCCACGTCGAAGCGTGAGCCGATGTTACGTCTAGGCGCACACGAATCGATCGCCGGGGGGATGGAAAAAGCCTTCGACCGCGCCCAATCGGCCACTTGCGATACGGTGCAGATCTTCGTCAAATCGAATCGCTCGTGGGCCGTGAGACCGCTGGACAAGGATGAGATTGAACGTTTCAAAACCAGGGAGAAGGAGACCAGCATCACGCCAGTCGTCGGTCACGCCTCCTACCTGCTCAACCTGGCGACGCCCAAGGATGATCTATGGCGAAAATCCCGCGACATGCTCGTAACAGAGTTGGAACGGTGCGAAGCGTTGGGCGTCCCCTACCTGGTGCTCCACCCCGGCGCTCACGTGGGGTCAGGGGATGAGGCGGGACTGGCGCGAGCAGCCCAGGCGCTGAGCGAGGTTCACGCGGCGACGACCGGCCTGCAAGCGCGCGTCCTCCTCGAGAACACAGCCGGGCAGGGAACCAGCCTGGGATACAGTTTCGAGCAACTGGGATGGCTGCTAGCGCACACATCGGACGGCCAGCGATTGGGAGTCTGCCTGGATACGTGTCACGCCTTCGCCGCCGGATACGAGTTCCGCACGGCGGATGGGTACACCAGCACGATGGCGGCTCTCGACGAGGCGGTCGGCCTGGAGCGCCTGCTCGCCGTTCACCTCAACGACAGCCAGGGGGAATTGGGCGCCCGCAAAGATCGGCACGCGCACATCGGGCAGGGCCACATCGGACTGGAAGGATTCCGAAATGTGGTGAACGACCCCCGCCTGGAAGGATTGCCCGGCCTGTTGGAGACGCCCAAGGGGGACGATTTGCAAGAGGATCGGGAAAACCTGGCGAAATTACGCGCGTTGATCGAGACATAGCGGAGGCGCGTCATACATAGATGAGCGTCTTCGATTCCATTTCCTCGTTATATGATCAGGGCATGCTACCACTGGAAATGCTGATCTTACGGCGTCTGCGGCGCCGGATATTTCCCGCCCTGCGCGGCGATGTGTTGGAATTAGGAGTCGGCACCGGCGTGAACCTGCCGCTCTACAACGCACACGCCAGCGTGACCGGGTTCGACGCCAGCGCCGAGATGCTCTCCTGGGCCGCCCGGCGCATGAACGGCGCGCCGCCGGATCTGGTGCAAGGGGACGCGCAACGCTTGCCCTTCGCCGACGAGCGCTTCGACGTCGTAGCGGCCTCATTGCTATTCTGTTCCGTAGCAGATCCGGCCCAGGGTCTAGCGGAGGCCCGGCGGGTGCTGCGTCCCGGCGGCCGGCTGATGTTGCTGGAGCACGCCCGAGGGCGCGGCCTGGGCCGGTGGTTGACCGATTTGCTACACCCGGTCTGGCGCGCCTGGAGCCGCAGTTGCTGCCTGAACCGGGAGACCGCCCGGACCGTGTCACAGGTCGGTTTCGACGTACAAAACGTAGAACGGCGCGTGCTCGGCATCTTCCAGGTAATCGAAGCCCTAGGGTAATCACCCAATCTGCAGGAGATTATTAGAAGTTACACCGTTGAGGCTTTCTCTGCCACGAATTGCACGAATAGAAAAGCAGGTTCTCTGGGATTTCGCATGGCGAGACCCTAAAGGTTTTGCTCAAGGCCGCACAAACAACGTTTTTGCCTTAAACAATGACCTTTTTCCATCAAAACCAGCGCAAAAACCTTTAGGGTCTATGATGGGCCA
>DAOTUC010000062.1:0-26729 GCA_034437315.1 Anaerolineae bacterium | reverse complement strand
CCACCTTCAGCTTCTACTTGCCCGCCCTCCCAAAGTGAAACGAAGGAGAATCAAATGTCAAAAATTCAGCTTGAGGTCTGGCTGTACGGGCCGGTCGCTCAATATGCCGGAGAGGCAAACCAGGGCAGTTACGCCCAACTGGACGTCGCGCTCCCGCAGGGCAGCACACTGGAAGACCTGATCGCTCACCTGGGCCTCCCGGCCGAGGAGCGGGGCATCACGTTCGTCAACGGCGATTTGGCCGCGCTCCCTGGATTAGACGAGGCGCTCGTCGTCCAGCTTCGGGACGGCGACCGGGTGGGCATCTCTCACCGCAGGAGCATGTGGCCTTTTCAGTATCGCTTCGGCGCAAGCGCTACGCCAGAATTACAGGAGACCTTCCGCCAGCGGCAAGACCGGGGTATCCACCACGCCTATACCACCCCGTCGGACGTGGACGAGCGTTGACTTGTATAATTATGCGCATTGTGCTATCATTATCAGAGCATCGAGCGATCGTGTTAAGAAGCCAGGTAACATCTTTCCTCCGACTCACTCCGCTCCCTCGGGGCGGGTGAGCGATAAGGTGTAGGAAGAGATTCCTACGCCCGCCGTGTTTGCAAAGGAGGCGTCTGCCGGTCCCATTAAAAGGCCGGGAGCGTCTCCTTTTTTGTTTTTTAGGCTGATCTCACGTTTTACGAAAGGAGAAAATTATGGCTAAGATCCTGCGTATCAATATGAGCGACCGCACCGCTGCCTATGAGGAGGTTCCCGATGAATATCGGGAGCTGGGCGGCCGCGGCCTCACCTCCACCATCGTCTACGACGAGGTGGACCCCACGTGTCATCCCCTGGGTCCGAACAACAAGTTGGTCTTTGCGCCGGGATTGATCGCCGGCACCAATGCGCCCACATCGGGCCGCCTTTCGGCCGGCGCCAAGTCGCCCCTCACCGGCGGCATCAAAGAGTCGAACGCCGGCACCAATTGGCCGCAGCTGGTCGGTCGCCTTGGCCTCAAGGCCGTCATCGTCGAGGGCCAGAGCGACGGCTGGTGGGGCTTGCACATCACCAAGGATGGGGCCGAGTTCTTCGACGCCAGTGAGTATGTTGGCAAGAGCTTATACGAGATCTTCCCCGGCCTCTTTGAGCGGTTTGGGGAGAAGACGAGCGTCGCAACTATCGGTGTAGCCGGTGAGATGCGGATGAGCATGGCCGGCATCTGCTATAACGACACAGAAAAACGTCCCACTCGCTATTCCGGCCGCGGAGGCCTGGGCGCGGTGATGGGCAGCAAAGGCCTCAAGCTCATCGTCGTGGACGGGGAAGGCGGGCCGGGCGTAGAAATTGCCGATAAGGCGCTCTTCGACGAGGGACGCAAGAAGATGTTGGAGGCGTTGCGCACCCACGATATCACCAAGCCCAAGGGTGGGTTGAACACCTATGGCACCGCCGTCCTGGTCAACGTGCTGAACGAGGCTGGCGGCTATCCCACCCGCAATTTCCGCGAGGGCCGCTTCGAGGGCGCAGCCGCGACCTCTGGCGAGGCCATCTTCGAGACGAATCAGGAACGCCTGGGCGAGGAACTGTACAATCACGGTTGTCATCCCGGCTGCACCATCCGGTGTTCCAATACCTATCACAAACCGGATGGCACGGAGCACGTCTCGTGCGTCGAGTACGAGTCGACCTGGGCGTTGGGCGCGAATTGCGGCATCGACGACCTGGACGCCATCGCTGAACTGATCTGGCTGTGCAACGACATCGGCATTGACACCATCGAGGCTGGCGGCGCGATCGCCGTGGCGATGGACGCTGGCTTGGCCGAGTTCGGGGACAGCGAGGCCGCCATCCAGTGGATGGAGGAGATTCGTCAGGGCACGCCGCTGGGCCGCATCCTGGGCAACGGCGCGGCGACCACCGGCATGGCCTACGGCTGGCACCGCGTCCCTGCTTGCAAGGGGCAGAATATGCCGGCCTACGAGCCGCGCGCCGTCAAGGGCATCGGCATTACCTACGCCACCAGCACGATGGGCGCCGACCACACCGCCGGGTACACCATCGCTCCCGAGATCCTGGGCGTCAGCGGCAAGGTGGACCAGTTCGACATCGACAAGGCCGGTCTCTCCCGCGCCTTCCAGCAGACGACCGCCATGATCGACTCCTCCGGCCATTGTCTCTTCATCGCGTTCGCCATCCTCGATATCCCCGAAGGCTATCAGGGGATGATTGACGAACTCAACGGCCTGCTGGGCACCAACTGGACGGCCGATGACGTGCTTCGTGTCGGGCAGGAGATCCTGGACAAGGAGATCGCTTTCAACCGGGCCGCCGGTTTGACCGAAGCGGACGACCGTATGCCGGAGTTTATGAAGTACGAGAAACTCCCGCCCCACGACGTGGTGTGGGACGTGCCGGACGAGACGCTGGACGATGTCTTTGGAAAGGCTTAAGAAGACCTGGGCGCATACGCTTCACGCGCTTCAATTAGCGGAAAAGAACCAGGCTGTTTATCCGATCTCTAACTCCGCTGCTCACAGCGCTCAATAACGATCAAGCCGCCGGGCCTGTACAGGCCCGGCGGCCTCTATAAGACGCGGTCAAGGAGCCAAAAAAATGGTCGTGCACGTGAAGTTATTCGCAATGCTGCGCAATCGCTATCCAGATTTGAAGGTTGGCGAGGCGAAACCGGTCGAGTTGGATGAGGGGGCGACTGTTGATCAGTTGATCGAATGCCTGGATCTGCCGAGAGAACAGGTCAAAGTCGTGTTTGTCAACAACGTCATCCGGTCGGAAGATCACGTTCTCCATGACGGAGACGTTGTCGGGATGTTTCCATCGGTGGGAGGCGGGTAAAGATGACGACCCCGATGACAGAAATGACGCCTATTCACTTCCAGGCGGGGGTGGAAGGACCCTGGTTGGAAGGCTATCTCCACCGTCCGGGCGGCGATGGGCCGTTTCCGTCTGCCGTCGTCTGTCACCCACACTCATTGATGGGTGGATCGATGGATGACGCCATCGTCGTGAACGTGTGTCTTGCTTTGGCCGAAAACGGATGGATGGCCCTGCGCTTCAACTTCCGCGGCGTGGGCGGCAGCGCGGGCTTCTTCAGCGAGGGGCGCGGCGAGATGGACGACGCAGCGAGTGCGTTTGACTTTCTCCAGGCGCAAGAAGCGGTCGATGTAGACCGTTTGGCCGTCGTCGGTTATTCCTTTGGCGCGGCGGTGGGATTGCGCCACGCTGCGCGAGACCCGCGGCTGGGTTACTTAGTCGGCGTTGCGTTGACCCAGGCTAATTACGTCGATCCGTTTCTGGACGACGACGAGCGGCCCAAGCTCTTCATCGTGGGCGAAGACGACGCCTGGGCGCCGGTAGACGATCTGCGCGCCTACGTCGCGCGCCTGAAACCCCCAAAGGCGCTGCGTGTGTTTCCGCACGCCGATCATTTTTTCCTCGGCCGGCAAGCTGAGGTCGCCCGTACCGTGGCCGATTTTCTCGCCTCGGGCGGATCGGTCGGGACGCAAAAAAAGAGCAGTGGCTGACGTTTGACCACTGCTCCATCGCTCCGCCCCCTGGCCCGACCATATCGTCTCGTTGGACGGTTTCTCCGTCAGACCTCGCTCCAACTTTCTGAGCGCTAAGTTGGACGACGTCGGGTGGGGACGGGAACGTTCCTCAACGTTGTCTCCATTTTACGCCAAAGAAAGCCCGCTGTCAATCATGTGAACCTTAAAGTTTCTCCCCCGGTGGGCGTTGACAATTCAAGCAGACGTGGGCGCTTCGCTGGTTCACCCGGATGCGCTGGATTGGATCGCCGCAGCGGGGGCAGGGTCGCCCCTCCCGCCCGTAGACCGCCAGCAGCCCGCCGAATGACCCCAGTTGACCGTCCGGCTGTCGATAGGCCGTATCGGATAGCGTCGTGCCTCCCTCGTCAATGGCGGCCCGTAATGTGGAGCCGATCGCCTCGTGTAGGCGTTCTACCTCGGCGCGATCGAGGGTGTTTGCCGCGCGCAGCGGATGGACGCCCGCCCGCCACAACGCTTCGTCGGCGTAGATGTTGCCCAGGCCGACCAGGAAGCGTTGGTTGAGCAGCAGCGGTTTGATCCGCCCTCGCCTTTGCGCCAGCATCTCGCCCAGGTGGGCCGCCGTGAAATCTTCCGCCAGTGGTTCTGGACCCAGGCCGCCCAACACCGCCTGGGGATCGTCGGTCAACACCATCCGCCCGAACTTGCGCTGGTCGAAGAAGCACAGCCATCGCCCATCGTCCAGGACGAATGACACGCGGAGGTGACGCTCGTCGGTCGCCGGCGCTGACCTGAGCATCAACTGCCCCGTCATACGCAGGTGAACGAGCAGGACGTCGCCCCCGTTCAAGTCGACGCGCACCCACTTGCCCCGCCGGCCTACCCCGATGATGGTCTGCCCCACGAGGCGACGGGAGAAGTCCGCCGGTTTCGATGGCGTCACGGTGCGGTTCCACAGCACTTCTACGTTGACGATGGATCGGCCAGGCAACGACGCGCGTAGGCGCCGGGCGACGGTCTCGACTTCGGGTAATTCGGGCATAGTGTGTGGGATTATACGCTTGCTTCTCTCCGATGTCAACGCGCGCTGTCTTCTCCGGCGTCGGTTGACACCGATGCCGGGGAGTGTTAGAATTCTATCGCTTGGGAGTTGTTTCTCGCGCATCTGTCAGGAGCCGTCATTCCGATATGTCCCGTCGACAAACTGTCCAAGATACCCAGCCCTCTCCCCGCGTGCGCCGTCGCCGCCAGATATCGCGCCTTGCCCGGTTACGTCGATTACTGGTGTTGATTTTGATCATCCTCTTTGGGTGGATCGCGTTCTGGGAGGGAGCGAAGTCGCTGCCGCGTACCAACGTGCTCATTTTGGGCATTGACCGCCGCCCGGAACAGGGCTACGTCGTGCGCTCCGATACGATCCTGCTGACCGCTGTCGTGCCCGCCAAACCCCAGGTCGCGCTGCTCTCCATCCCGCGCGATCTTTACGTCGAGGTGCCCGGCTATGGCCCGGGACGGATCAACACCGCCCACTTCTGGGGAGAAAACGAGGTCCAGGGAAATGGCCCAAACCTGTCGATGCATACCATCGCCTACAACTTCGGCGCGCCGGTGCACCATTACGCGCGGGTGGATTTCGAGGCCTTTCGGGCGGTCGTGAACGCTGTCGGCGGTATCGACATTGACGTCGAGCAGGCCATCGTGGACGAAGCCTATCCCACGGAGGATTACGGCACGATGCGCATTGAGATACCGGCCGGCCTGCAACACATGGACGGGGAGATCGCGCTGCGTTATGCCCGCTCGCGGCACGGCTCCTCCGATTTCGACCGCGCCCGGCGACAACAACAGATCCTGACGGCGCTGGCCCGTCGTCTGGCTGATCCGTGGGTGTGGCCTCGGCTTCCGGCCGTCTATCTGGCGATCGCCAATCACGTGGAGACGGATCTCAGCGGTTGGGACGTGTTGTTGATGTCGCCGACGCTGTGGCGCGTCGGCCCAGACGGCATTGAACGTTACGTCATCGACCGGGAGATGACCCGCTCCTGGACCACGTCCACCGGCGCTGCGGTGCTGATTCCCCAGTGGGAGGCCATCACGCCGTTGATCCAGGGGACGTTCGCGCCTTGATATGTTTGCCTGAAACGACCTGCTTCATAGAGGGGAGCACCGATCTTTGAAAGCATCTCATACACCACCGATTTTAACGATGATTTTGACCCATCCTCTCAATGTTCTGGGGTATTCGCGCCCGGCAGGCCTCGCTTCGTTGAGAAGGTATCTCCTCCTGGCGTTGATTTGCGCCTTATGCGCTGCGTGTACGCCTGCGGACCCGCCGATGCCCACTTCCACCCCCACGTCTCCGCCCCCCACGCCTACCCCGACGCCGGAACCGAAAATCCTGACCGTTTGCCTGTCCGAAGAGCCGGAAAGCCTCTACCTCTATGGCGACGAAATTCCCACCCTCGCCGCCCAACATATCTGGCATGCGATTTACGATGGCCCGTTCGATCGCCGCGACTATGCCTACCAACCGTTCATCCTGGAGGAGCGCCCCACGATTGAGGGCGGCGGGGCGACGATCTTCACCGCCACTGTCCAAACCGGGGACCGCGTGCTCTCGGCCGACGGTTCTGTGACGGAACTGGCCCCAGGAGTCGTCGTTAGAGATACCGCCGGGCGGCGCGTCCTCTTCGACGGCGCGCCGGTGTCCATGCCCCAGATGGCGGCGACGTTCACTCTGCGGTCGAATTTGTACTGGTCGGACGGCGTCCCGCTCACCGCCAACGATTCTGTTTTCTCCTACGTCCTGGCTGCCGACCCCGCCGCGCCTGCGAGCCAGAGACGTGCGGTCGAGCGCACGGCGACTTATCGGGCCGTTGATCCCCGCACTATCGTCTGGACTGGCGCGCCCGGTTATTTGGATCAGGCCTACGTCCTCAACTTCTGGCATCCGTTGCCCCAACACGCCTGGGGCGCGCTCTCGGCCGGTGAGCTGGTCAGCGCCCCGGTCTCGACCAGAGAACCGCTCGGTTGGGGGCCGTTCGTCATTCAGGAATGGGTCGCCGGCAGCCATCTGACCGTCGTTCGCAATCCCATCTACTATCGCGCGCCGGAGGGTCTGCCTCGCGTCGATCAGGTCGTCTTCCGCTTCATCCCCGATCCCTCGGAACTGGCCCAGGCCTTGTTAAACGGGCGCTGTCACGTGGTTACGCACGAGAAGGCCGAAGCGGTGCGGGCCGCGCTTCCTCGGGACGCTGCTGTCGAGACCTACGCCACGCCGTCGCCTCGCTGGGAACTGCTGGCTTTCGGCGTCACGCCCCGGCGGGATTATGAGCGCCCCGACTTTTTCGAGGATGAGCGCGTGCGGCAGGGGATTGCGTCCTGCATCGACCGCCAGGCGCTGGTCAGTCAGACCGTCGGCCCGCCCAGCCAGGCGCTTCACAGTTACCTGCCGCCGGAACACCCGCTCCACGCCGGGGACGCGCTCAAGGTCTGGGCGTACGATCCGGCGGCGGGACAATCGCTCCTGGAAAGCGCCGGTTGGCGCGACGAGGATGGGGACGGCGTGCGTGAGGCGCACAACGTCCCCGGCATCCCAAATGGAACGCCCTTTCAGGTCGATTACCACACGAGCAACGATCCATTGCGCGTGCGGGTCGCCCAATTGATCCAGGCGCACCTGACGGTCTGTGGGATCCAGGTGAACGTGAATCCGATGATTGCCGGGGCCTTGTTCGCGCCGGGGCCGGATGGCCCGCTCTTTGGGCGGCGCTTCGACCTGGCTCAGTTTTCGTGGCGGGCGAACGTCGATCCGCTGTGCGACCTGTTCGTGAGCAGCCAGATGCCCGACGCCGGCCGGTGGCAAAGTCCGAACGTCGCCGGTTTCCTGGATGACGATTACGACGCCGCCTGTCAGACCGCTTTGCAGGCTCCGCCGGACAGCGAGATCTATGCCGCCCGGCACATCGAATCCCAGGTTATCTTTTCCAGGCGCTTGCCGGTTCTGCCCCTTTTCCAATGGCTCAAGACAACTTTTACCGCGCCAGAAGTCGTCGGACTATCGCCCAACGTATCGGAACCGTCCGAATTGTGGAACATTGAGGAACTCGACATCCGCCCGTAAATCAAACGTAGGCCCTCGATAAAGAGAGTCTATTGCTCTAGCCACCGTCCCGGTGGCGTTAATCGGCCCGAGGACGGGCCTCTGAGCGAATTTTTTAACAGTCTCTAAACGGGAGAAAAATGGAAAAGTTATTCAATCAAAAACCCTCATTTGGACGAGCAAGAGCCAAAAAGGAACGTAGGGCGAACGCATTTATCGCTCCTAGCCCTTGCAAGCAAGGGCCGTCCTCGTCCCCGAGGGCGAATTCGGTAAAGCAAGCTACCAACGCTAAGCTACGGCAATTTTCGGCGCAATAGCCGACCCCGAGACGGGGTCTAGGAGCATATTGCATCCAAATGCGTTTGCCCTGAAAAGGAACATTGACTGCCAAATTCTTGCTCGCTGTGCAAGGATTCTATTGTTTAGTTAGTCCCTAAAGGAGTGATGTATGAATGCCAGTTTTGATCGTATGGAGACTTATATTGAATCGCACGTTGAAGTGTACCTGGAACGGCTGCGCCAGGCCTGCGCTCAGCCGAGTATCTCCGCCCAGGGGCTGGGATTGGAGGAGATGGCGGATCTATGCGTCGCGATGCTGAATCGCATTGGTGTGAGCGCGGAGTTGGTCAACGCCGGTGGGCCGCCAGTCGTGTTGGGCCGGCTCGTGGGCGATAGCCGGCGCTCACTGCTTTTCTATAATCATTACGACGTCCAGCCGGTGGACCCGCTTGATGAATGGGAGACGGACCCCTTCGAGCCGGTCATCCGCGATGGGACGTTCTACGCCAGAGGGGCCGCCGATAACAAAGGGGCCATCGTCTCGCGCATTTGCGCCCTGGAGGCCTATCTGGCTCACCGGGACTCGCTGCCGGTTGACCTGGTCTGGGTGCTTGAGGGGGAGGAGGAGGTTGGCAGTCCTCATCTGGATCAGTTCGTGGAGCAGTACAACGATACGTTGCGCCCGGTCGATGGCTGCATCTGGGAGGCCGGGGGGAAGGACGCCCGTGGCCGGTATCAAATTTCGCTCGGTTGTAAGGGGCTGCTCTACGTCACGTTGCGCGTGCAGGGCGCCGCTACCGACCTGCATTCGGCGCTTGCCGCCATCGTGCCCAATCCGGCCTGGCGATTATCCTGGGCTTTGAACACGCTCAAGGGCCCGGATGGGCGTATCCAGATCCCCGGATTCTACGACAGGGTGCGGCCGATCACGCCGGCCCAACGAGAGGCGCTCGTTGGGTGGGATTATCCAGAGGCGGAGGCCCGCGAACTCTACGGCGTTGATGAATTTGTCGATGGATTGAGCGGCGAACCTCTCAAGGAGGCGCTCGTCTTCTCGCCCACGTGCAACATCGCCGGTTTTCACGCCGGATATGGGGGGCCGGGATCGAAGACGGTGCTGCCCCGCGAGGCGACGGCTAAACTGGATTTTCGGCTGACGCCTGATCAATCGCCTGATGAGATTGTCGGGCGATTGCGCGCCTATCTCGACGAGCAGGGCTTCGGCGACGTTGAAATTGTGGCTAGCGACGGCGAACATCCCGCCGGGGGCGACCCCGATCATCCGTTCACGCTGACGGCGGTGCGCGCCGCAGAGCGCGTTTATGGGCATACGCCCAGCGTGCTCCCGATGATGAGCGGCACCGGCCCGGTCCACGCGCTATGTGGGCAGTTCGGCGTCCCTATTGTCACCGCTGGGGTGGGGTACAGCGGTTCTCGCGCGCATGGCCCCAATGAGCATATTCACATCGCCGATTTCGTGGAGGGGATCAAGTACATCGTCGCGTTCTTGGATGAATTCGTGGTCTGACGGTAGGGCTAGGAGCGATAAATGCGTTAGCCCTGGGGGGGGGCGATTTGCAACTTTTTTGCAGATGGAGTAAACTACAATTGGCCCGCTTCGTTGATAGAAGCGGGCCAATTGGGATACCCCCGGTGCGATTCGAACGCACAACCTGCGGATTCGAAGTCCGACGCTCTATCCAGTTGAGCTACGGGGGCGGGGCGACCGCCGGCCTATAATTAAAGCCGGATTTGCATCCGGCTCGGCGGTCGATGCTCGATTGTTAATCAGATTAGGGTGAGTGATGGGATTCGAACCCACAATCTCCTGGGCCACAACCAGGTGCCTTAACCCTTAGGCCACACCCACCGCGTACAAACCACATTTTACCACATATTCGTTAAAGGAGCAAATTATGGGAATTCAAGCGTTACCTACTCAAAAGCAAGAGGCGCAGGTGCTCACGACCCAGTTCCAGTTCAAGGGGCAGTTGGAATCGACGGGCCCGGCGGGCAACTATCTCAACAACCCATCCCGTCAAAGCCTCTCTCTCTACGATGTTCAAATTGCGCCTACCGCGCCCGACAGCCCGCTAAAGGCTTTCTCGCGCCCTCACGTCGTCCTGCTGAAATCTCAGATCGTCTTTCTCTATTTTCCCTCGCCAGAGGTTCAAGAGACGATCTCGACGTTTCCGCGCCGAGAGTTATTGATGAGTTACACGCCTATCGCTGTGTGCCGGGGGTATTTTCACATGCCGACGGAGGCGAAGTTGACTGATTTTCTGAGCGTCATCGCCAGCGAGCTGATTCCGATCACGGAGTCTCACCTGTTCCCCTTTGTGGAACTGCCCGCCCCTTTCCCTAAAGAGCCTGAGTTGTTGTTGGTAGGCCGTGGGTTTTTGCAGTTCTATCATCCTTAGGGGGCGCGCCGACGATAACGCTCACCTCGCTGCGACCTGATCGTTCACGGACGATGTGTGGGATGAACCCGGCTTGCGCCATCGCTGCCTCGACGCGGCGCGGCAGAAGGCTTTCAGTAGAATCAATACCATTTCTCCGGTCATCTGAGCCTCGCTTTCGGAATGGAATAACAAAAAAGCGCCCGCCCGCACCCACGATCTCTCGTGAGTGCGGGCGGGCGCAAAAGGCGCGAATTCTTGCGGCGGCTCCCTGGCGTCGCCGGGGCTCATTTCAACGTTTCAACGCTCTGAATGAGCGCGGGCGAGCACCGGAGATATGTGCGTCTTACGTTACAGTGTGGTACTACATACTTTCTTCCAACAACTTCACGACCTGTTGTACTGCTTTCTCTCTTGATTTGACTCGAATTGCAAGGATACCGTGAATAATCGGTATGAATTCATTTTCAGCACGCTCAAACAGGTATGTTTTGGACAACGGCACAGCGGTTGCCCGCGATTTTAATCGCCGGGTTTACGTCTCTGGCAACATACCCTTTTTGCTATGCTGAAAATGAAACCTTACAGGGCTTAAATGCTGCTACATTTATTTATCCTCAGCGGGCTGTCTTGGCCGAAAAGCACGTTCGTTCTAAAGCCAATACCCGTTTGGCACGACCCTTGCGCCAGCGCTTGCAAACCGCATTTTTGACCATGCTTCCTTTTAGGTTAGGGGGTTTCCCCCCATCGACTTGGGGGTAAATCCCATACCAATAAGGGGGAAGAGGGTATTGCACTTATCTTGATTTTATGTTTGAATTAAAGGTACGTATTACTGCTCTGAAACAGATATGCTCTATCCAAGGAGGTGAATTTTAGAGAAAGCCGTACAAAGTTTTCCGAACAGTCCCTAATGCTAATGAATCGTTTCACTTAACAAACTTGAGGAGAATCGTCATGTTGAAGAAAAACCTGCTTTTCGTTTTAACTGCCTTTGTGCTAGTCGCAATGGTTCTCTCCGCTTGCGGCGGAGGCGACGTATCTGAAACAACAGAATCGGAGACGACCGAACAGGCCCAGGAATTGGCCGTCGGCATCGTGCTTCCGACCAAGGACGAGCCGCGCTGGATTCAGGACGAGACCCGTTTCCGTAACGCGCTGTCCGAGGCCGGCTACGACGCCGAAATCCTCTTCAGCCAGGGCTCTTCCGCCAAGGAAAAGGAGAACGTCGAGGCGCTGATCACCAAGGGCGTCCAGGTACTCATCATCTGCCCCCACGACGGCACCGCCGCCGGGCTTACCCTCAAACCGTGATCTACGAGGCGGATGACGTAGGAGAGGCGCTGCGGTTGGTCGACTCGCAGTCCCCCTCGCTGGCGCTCGTGGACGTCATCCTGGGCGACGAGGACGGCATTCGCTGCACCAGACGTATCAAGGCGATATGCCCTGAGACGCGCGTGGTCCTGATGAGCGCATACCCCGACCGGGAATTTCATCGCCTGGGGTTAGAAGCCGGCGCCGCCGCTTTCCTGGATAAGAAGGACTTAGATGTGGCGACGTTGCGGCAGATGATCGAAGACATGATCGCGTGAGAGAGTCTATTTTAACGGTTTGCCTGGATCACCTACTTTGAGAGCGGCGGCGGGCTGTGACAGGGACAGTTTTTTACCACTCTGTCCGGCCCGCGCGGTCGGGGAAGGATTCAGGCCCAATTCTAACGCACGCCGACCGAGGCCGTCAAGGCGCTGACGCCCAACCGGCGGTGTAGAATGCCAGGTAAGCGACCACGTTCGATTCCCACAGGCTGTTAACGTGCCGGCCGGCATGCACGACAAACTCGCTGGCGATGCGCTGCTCCTCCAGGGCTTGGTGAAGCGCTTCTGTCTTCTCTCGGGCCCAATCGTCCTCTCCCGCGTCCAGGTAGATGCGCAACATGTTCACGCTGGGGTTATTCAGCAGGTAGAAGGGATCGTAGGCCTGGGGGGCCATGTTGACAGAGAGGGCCGGGCTGTGAGCGCCGACGGTCGAGAAAAGCTCAGTGTGCATAAAGGCGATTTCCAACGCCCAGACGCCTCCGCGCGAGATGCCGCCGATGGCGCGCCCTTCCCGATCGGCCCGAGTGCGGTAGGTCTGGTCCACGTGGGGGATCAGATCGTCGACGACCTGGCCCTCGAACGAGCGCTCACCGCCGCTAGTACCGACGTAGGGCTGCTCGCGCCCCTTGGGCATGACGATCAGGAACGGCGGCAAGACCTCGGCCGCGATCCCGATGTCGGCCGCCTCATCGACGCCGAGGTTGTCCCAGTGGGCGTCGTCGTAGGGCCAGCCGTGGAGCAGGTAGAGCACCGGATAGCGGCGCTCCGCTTGAGAGGGATGATCGTAACAAGGCGGGATGTAGATGCGATAAGCTTCCTCCTGGTTGGTGGCCTGGCTGGCGTAGTCATCCTTTGCGACATACCCGCTCGTTTCGGTGCAGGCCGGGGTGGGCGTGAGGGTGGGCGTGGGGGTGTTGGTGGGCGTTGGTGTGGGCGTGGCAGTCGGCGTGGCTGTGGCCGTCGCGGTAGGATGCAACGGCGTCCGTGTAGGCGTCGGCGTGGGTGGGGGCGAAGCTGGCAGCGGTTGGGATATCGCCCACCAGGCGACGAGGCCGATCAATCCGACCACCGCCAATCCTCTTAAAAGCCACTTGATAATCCCCTGTGACACCGATGACTCCCTATCCGAAGTTTGGATTTTCCTCTCTCCGACAGCCTGCTAGCGCGCTCATTAGACTAAACTGATACCATCTGGAGATATTTTACCCCATCGCCCTATGGCTGGCAAGCGTGATTGCTGTGAAGCCCCAGGGGCGGTTGCCTGAAGCGGGCTTGTGGGTATAATAAGATGCGCGTTAGTTGTGGGCAACGTGACATTGCGCCAGTCTCTCAACCGATTCGCCTTCAGACAGGAGAGGTTTTATGTCGATAAAGATGACCCGCCGTCAGGCGCTCAAGTGGATCGCCGCCGCTGCTGCCACGGCGGCCCTATCGCCGACCTTGCACGCCCGCGCGCATTATCCCCCCCCGCCGCGCGATCCCGACGATCCAGCGATGGACGCTCGGAAGTCGAAGCGAGACGTCGATTACCTCAACGCCTGGGTGCGGGTGGGACGGGCCATTCACGCCGTGACGTTCTACGACGAGCCGTCCACGTCCGGCAAACGATTGCGCACCCGGCATCGCGACCAGTCCTTCGTCATCCTCGACGAAGTGCGCGCGCCCTTCAGCGCCCACAACGATCTGTGGTACAAATCCTCGTTGGGGTACGTCCATTCGGCGTGGGTGTTGCCAATCCGGCTTTATCCCCCACAACCCCTCATCCGGGACGTAGGGGAGTGGGGATTCTGGGGAGAGATCTCGCAGGTCTACACCGACGCTTACGCCGAGCCCAGCCGACAATCCAGACATATTTATCGTTTCTACGGGGGCAACGTGTTGCGCGTCATTGAGGCCTACGAGGATGAGCGAGGGACCGGCTGGTACAAGGTCTACGACGAATTCCCGCCGACGAGCCCGTCCCACCAGTGGATCTTGGCGCGGGATATGCGGCGCATTCCACGATCGGAGATGTCACCCATCCATCCCTTCGCCGGCGAGAAGCGGATGGAGGTCGACCTCGAGGCCCAGCGCATTTCCTGTTACGAGGGTGACCGGCTGGTGTACTCCACGTTGACCGCTTCGGGATTACCTGGATCTACTGCCACGCCCACGGGTGAGATGTATGTGTTGCTCAAACAGCCCTCGCGCCATATGTCGAACTATCCCTATCCGGGCGGCCCGGCGCCGCTGGGCGGCCTGTTCGATCTGCCCGGGATCCCCTGGAATATCTTCTTCGACCTGAGCGGCACGGCCATCCACGGGGCCTATTGGCACAACGATTTCGGCGTCCAGCGCAGCCACGGTTGCCTCAACGTCTCACAGGAGGCGGCCCGCTGGCTCTACCGGTGGGCGTATCCCATCGGCGGGTTCGAGGATGACTTCATCCAGAGCGACAAACGGGTCGGCACACCGATCATCATTTTCTGATTGAGGTGCAAGTTTCAGGTTCCCTAATCTACCGATCATCGGTCTACCAGTTCACCGGTGAAAGTAAAGGTCTCGCTGACTGTCAGCAGCACTTGGGGGATGGGTTCATCGTCCAGCGAGCGGGTGCGCAGGACGTATAGCCAATAATCCGGCCCCTGGATCACCAGCGCCTGGCCCGGCGTTTTGACGTTGGGCCATTTTTCTTGGAACTGGTAGGCGGTCTGGCCATGCCACGTCGTCTCGACGGCGCCCGATACGGTCGGCGGCGATTCTGGATCGTGGGCGGCCTCCAGCATCACGACGGCGTTGTTGAGCAGCAGCGGCTTCACCGGGCCGGGCGCCCACCAGAGATCAATCTGCCCATTGGCGTGACGCCATACCCGCCCGCCCGCCCACTGATCCCCCTGGGCGACCGTCTCCACGAAGGCCTCCGGGACGCGCATACTCGCGCCCTCCGGCAGGATGCCAGAGAGGTCACGGAACGGAATGGGCGCCGGTCGAAAGGCGACGTGCTGCTCGCCGGTGGTGTCCAGGTCGGTCTGGACGTGGACGAAGAGCAGCCAATTCCCCTCCGGCGGGTCGAGCGGAAAGCGCAAGAGCGCCTCGGAAGCGTAGACGTGATCCCTCTGGTGAATCAGGTCGCCCCGCCACCAGCGCGCGCCTGTCGGATCGGACACGGTAGCGCGCACGGTTGCCGTCAGAACGACGCCGGGCGGTGGGATGAGCGCGGCTTCGATGAAGGCCGGTTCCAGGGCCGAAACCTGCTCGGGCCAACGCAAGTTGATCGCCGCCGGCGGGATGGGCGTCGCGGTCGGCGTCGGCGTGGGGATGGGCGTCGGCGTCGGCGATGGAAGAGGCGTATCGGTGAGCGCTGGCGAGACGGTAAACGTCGCCTCCGGGGAGGATAGCGACGCACAGGCTGCCAAAAGCATCAGGGAAAGGATAAGAAGATTGAGGGTATGTATTCGATTGCGCATACCGCTATGATAACATGATTAAATGTAAATGACAATGGCCCGCTGCCCTATTTCTTGCCTATCCGCCATATTATGCTACAATTTCTCGATAGAAGATGTTGCCTGTGCTGAACAGTGGGCCGTCTCCTACACTGAAGATGAGACGTCGCAAGCGACCGAGGAGCGGCAAGCGTGTGTGCTCCGTCGTACAAGGGGGTGGAGCGATGACGACACGGGAAGCAGATAGGCTGGAACAGGTGATCGTGGCAGAACTGCCAGGGTGGATTGCCACCTGGACGGCCCGGCCGACCTGGTCGTGGAGATCGCCTCGCCGGAGAGTTTGGAACGGGATCGGGGCGCAAAGTTCGTCGAATATGCGCGCGGCGGCGCGCCGGAATATTGGTTGATCGATCCCCAAGCGCAATGGGCGGAGTTTTATCGCCTGGGGGAGATGGAGCAATACGAGACGGCCCTCGCAGGTCGTCAGGGGCGCTATGAGGCGCAGACCATACCCGGCTTCTGGTTGCAGGTAGAGTGGATGTGGCGATCCCCATTACCTCCTGTTGAGGATGTGCTGTTGGAGGTGGGAGGGGATGCATATGCCCAGCGGTGGGTGATGCGCTTGCGGGAGCGTGGTTATTTGGATTGATCGCGCTTATACAAGCCTTTCGTCGTATCTGCTCGATAAAATGGATAATATGTTTACAGGAGGTTGATCCGTATGTCACCACAACAATCGTGGATTTGGAGTGTGTTGCCGGTCTTACCGGTCTTATCGCTGCTGCTCGTGTACTTGGTCGGTATTGTGGCGACGATCGTTCTGCTATGGCGAAGGAAAAGCACACCAGCCATCCTGGCCCTGGTGGGCTTCGGGCTGGGGTTCTTGATTCGCCTGGCCCAGTTTGGACGGATGTCGTTGGTCCAGGCGTTTGCCATGGGGGCGGGATATTCCCAGTATTTGGAGATCAACGCCGCCCTGAGCTGTTGTTGCGGTCTCTTCGACGTGATCGCGTTGACCGCGCTGATCGTCGCGATTTGGCGAGCCGTGTCAATCGAGGAACCGGTCGAAGCGCCGACCGAGACCGGGGAGGATTTCGTCGCGCCGGGGGACGAATCGAATGCCTACGCGACGCAGGCGCTGAACAACGACGAGCCGCCCCAGGCAGATTATGCGACCCGCGTGCTAAATAGAACGGAAGAGCACGTCGTAGAAGGCGCCTGGGAGGACATCGAGGGGGATAGCGAGTAGTGGTGTGAGAACGGCTGAATTTGATTACGAACTGCCGCCGGAACTGATCGCCCAGACGCCGGTCGAACCGAGAAGCGCCTCCCGGTTGATGGTGGTCAATCGTCAGACCGGCGAGATTCTCCACCGACGATTTTACGACCTGCCGACGTTCACGCGGCCCAACGATTTGTTGGTCTATAACGAGAGCCGGGTGATTCCCGCCCGGCTTTTCGCGCGTAAACCCACCGGCGGGCAGGTGGAGATCCTGCTGTTGCGGCGGCAGGATCCCCGCACCTGGGAGGCCCTCGTTGGGGGCAAGCGAGTCCGGGTGGGCATGCGATTGACGTTGCTGGACGGCCCGGCGGGTGAGGAGACTGGTGAGACGGCGGAGGTGGTCGAGGCGGGCGAGCGGGGGATGCGCGTCCTGGCCTTCGATCGCCCGGCGCTGGCGCTGGCTGACCAGGTAGGCGTCACGCCCCTGCCGCCCTACATCCACGAACCGTTGGGCGACCCGGAGCGCTACCAGACCGTCTACGCCCGCACGCCCGGATCGGCGGCCGCCCCAACGGCGGGCTTGCATTTCACGCCCGATCTGCTGCGCCAGTTGCGGGAGATGGGCGTGCGCTTCGCTTTCGTCACGCTGCACATCGGGCTGGACACGTTTCGCCCGGTCGACGAGGCGGAGATCGAGACGCACCACATGCACACCGAGTACTGCTCGCTGACGACCGACGTGGCCCGCCAGGTGAACGAGACGCGGCTGGCGGGCGCTCGCATCGTCGCCGTGGGCACGACGAGCGTCCGCGTGTTAGAGACAGCGGCGCAGTCAACCGTTGGCGCGGAAGAGTGCGCGGACGCTTGCCCATGGCAGACGGTCGCCGCGTTTGATGGGCCGACCGACCTGTTCATCTACCCCGGTTACCATTACCGCGCGGTCGATGTTCTGATCACTAACTTTCATCTGCCCCGCTCGACGCTGTTGATGTTGGTGGCGGCCTTCATGGGCAAGGATTTGATGGATCGGGCCTACGCCGAGGCGATTCGCGAACGGTACCGCTTCTACAGCTTCGGCGACGCGATGGTGATTCTATAGCATGAACCTCCCGCAGTAACCTGCGGGAGGTTGGCAAACCGTCAGGCGTCCAGTGGCAGAATTATTCGTCTTCGACGATGGTGTACTCGTAGGTGATTTCCGCTACACCGCGCAGCGTCGCCGCGACCGAGCAGTATTTCTTCTCCGAGAGCTCAATCGCGTCGCGCACTGCCTTCTCCTTCAGCCCTTTTCCCCGCACGGTATACTGGACGTGAATTTTGCGGTAAGTCCAGGGTGGGTCATTCTCCTGCTCGCCGGTGACGCTTACGTCCAATCCCGTGACCGTCTGGCGCTTTTTCTCCAGGATGTCTACCACGTCATAAGAGGTGCACCCGCCCAGTGCGACCAGCAGCAATTGCGACGGGCTCATCCCGACGCCGTTTTCGCTGTCCTGCGAGGACATGACCACGGAATGTTTGCTCCCGTCGATGCCGACGAATTGTCTTTTTTCGATCCATTTAACCTGTACTGTTTTTGCCATCTGTTGTTCCCTCCAATAATTGCTTTAATTTTCGCGCCGTGTCTATCGCTTGGGCCTGCCAATGGTTGTTCATATAGACCAGCGTCCGTTCGGCCTGCTCATCTAATCGCTCAATCTTCGGCGTCCACTCTTCCAATTCCTCTTCGCTGTACGTGTAATCATACCGTTCCCAGGCCTCATCGTGACGCCACCACTTGGCTCGGTTGCGCCCGTGGAAGCGCACGTAAGCCACAGGAGCCGTAACGACCGCCGTCGGCGGCACGAGTTTATCAAAGCGGGGTTGATCGACACAACAGAAACCCAGATTGAGCGCGCGCAATTCGTCGAACGTGCGCTCGGTGATCCATTCCCTGGAACGGAACTCGACCACAGCGGGCAGGTCGCCGAATCCCTCCCGCACTCGCTTGAGGTAATCTCTATTTTCCGGGTTGGCGTGAAATGAGTGGGGGAATTGGATCAGCACGCAGGCGAATTGATGCGCCTCAATCAAGGGTTGCAGGGCCTGAGTGAATTGGGCGATCTGGGGCTGCGGCTCTTCCCGCTCGTGGGTGATGCCCCGGAAGGCCTTGATGGAAAATAGAAAGCCTTGGGGAACTTTCGCCCCGATCTGTTCCAACGTCTTGGCGCTGGGGATGCGATAATAACTGAAATTGAGTTCGCAGGTGGAAAATTCCCCGGCGTAATAGGCGAGCCACTCCCGTTGGGGCAACCCTTCGGGGTAAAAGGGGCCGACCCAATCCTTGTAACTGAAACCGCTGGCGCCAATCAAGATGGTCATCCGTCCCCCTCCTCCCCTTCCCCGATAATCACCCGGCGGGTACGTCCAGCTTGCACCGGCGGCCCGATGACGCCCTGATCCTCCATGATTCTCATCAGGCGCGCGGCGCGGGGATGCCCGATGCGAAGTTTCCGTTGGAGGAGAGAGGCGGAGGCGCTGCCGGTCTCCTGGACCAGTTCGATAGCTTCCTCCAGCAGCTCGTCGTCTCCGTCCGCATCCGCATCCCCATCGCCGTTCAATTGGCCTCTGCGGATGAGGCGCTCCCAGGGGGCCTGCTGTTCGACAAAGCCGACCTGTTCACGCCAGAAGTGCACGACCTGATCGGTCTCATCCTCAGAGACGTAGCAGCCCTGGAGACGCACGGGATAACCCGCGTCGGCCGCCAGATAGAGCATATCCCCTTGCCCCATCAGCGTCTCGGCGCCCGGCATATCGAGGATGACGCGGGAATCGGTCTGGCTGACGGTGGCGAAGGAGATGCGGGCGGGGAAATTCGCCTTGATCAGCCCGGTGACGACGTCGGTGCTGGGTCGCTGCGTCGCGACGACCAGGTGGATGCCGGTAGCCCGCGCCATCTGCGCGATGCGGCAGATCGTGTGCTCGACCTCTTCCGGCGCCAACATCATCAGATCGGAAAGCTCGTCAATCAGCACGACCAGGCGAGGGTAGGTCGCCTCCCCTTTTTCCTTCGCCAGGTGGTTGTATTCGTCGATGTTGCGGGCCGCAACCCTGGCGAAACGTTTGTAGCGAGCGTCCATCTCCCACGCGACCCAGCGCAGGACCTTGACCACCCGTTCCAGGTCAATCTCGACGTGACCGTAGAGATGGGGCAAGCCGTTGAAACGCACCAACTCGACCATCTTGGGATCGATCATCACCAATCGCAACTGAGCCGGGCTGTTGTTGTAGACCAGGCAGGTCGTCAGCGCTTTGATGCAGACCGATTTGCCGGATCCGGTGGTGCCGGCGATCAAGAGGTGGGGCATAGTGGAGAGATTGGTCGCCAGCGCTTCCCCGGAGACGTCGCGCCCCAGAGCGATGGTGAGGGGCGATTGGATCGCCTGGAAATCCTCAGCTTCCATCACTTCACGGAGCGTGACTGTCTGCACGTTGCTGTTGGGCACCTCAATGCCGACGTAGGGCCGCCCGGGGACGGGGGCCTCGACGCGGATGCGGGGGGCCGCCAGGGCCAGGGCCAGGTCGTCGGAGAGGGCGCTGATCTTGTTGACGCGAATCTTGCGGCTGCTGTTTCGCCGCTCCACGTAACCCGGCGCGACGCCGAATTGGGTGACGGACGGCCCGACGCGCACCTCAGTGATCTCGACCGGCACGTCGAATTGGGCCAGCGTCTTCTGGATGATGTTTGACTTTTTGCGAATCTCCTCGTCGGTCAGGGCCGGCCCCTCCGGCTCTCTCAACAACGTCAGCGGCGGCAACTGGAAGTGGCGCTGGAAATAAGGGTTGATGCTCGTCACGGATGAAGTGGGTTCGTTATTCTCCTCGTCCGAATCGGTGGCGTGGACGACGGGCGAGATGGGGGGAACAGTCGCCGGAGAGGGCGGCGTTGGGGGCGAGACCTGGGCCTGGAGTTGGGCCTGGGGTTGGGCCTGGGGTTGGGCTGGCGTCGATTGTGGTCGCGCTTCAGTCGCCGCGGCCCGACCAGCGCCTGGAGCGGAGGGCTGACGCCGAGGGGCGATTGACCGTCCCCCGGGAGAATCCGCCGTCGAACGTCGCCGAGATTGGTAGGTGGATCGTATCTGTCTGAGCCGCTGAGCGGCCCGTTTGAGGTCGTCGAGCGTGACGTCGAACGTCCAGGCCAGCCCGAACAATGTGAGAGCGATCAAAATCACCACGGCCGCCGGCCAACCCAGGTAGGTGGAAAGCACCGTCGATACAGCCCACCCCACAATGCCGCCGCTCCATTTTTCCCCGACGATTTTCCAGAGATCATCCCGCCCCATAATGGCGTGGGTCAGGGCCATCAGGCTAAAAACGGTTAGTTCCGCCCCTACGAACGGCCGCCATCGCCACTTCAGCGGTTGGTCCAGTTGGTGGGCCAGCCACAACAATCCACACAGGAGAATTGAGGCCGTCGCCGGATAAGCGCCCCAACCCAGCCACCAGAACAGGAAGGTGATCCAGGCGTTAGCCCATCGCCCCTGGCTAATCTCGAACAACGCCAGCGCGGTGATGACGCCCAACGCGCTAATCAGCAGGGGCGGGATTTGCTGCACTCGCGGATCGGTCAACAGTGCGCGCCAATCGACTCCCTGGTTGGATGTTTTCTTTTTTCTCGATCTACGTCTGCTCATTTTTTCCTCTGGATAGCGGTGTCTATGTGGCGCAGGCTCAACCCCATCCCTCGCTGCGCGCCGTCGACGTTGAGAATGCAGGCTCCCGATCAAATCTGAAGCCGACTTTCTTGCCGTAAGTCGAGGGTTTCAACTACCGGGCTTGATCGGCGCTCGCCAGGCTCGCCAGTTGCTTTTGCTTCAACAATTCTTGCTCTTCCATCTCCGCCAGCGCCTGGGTCACAGCTTCAATGGCGATGCGCTGCTTGCGATACAAATCGGATTCGCTCATCACCAGTTTGTGAGCGATTTCGCGTACCATGTGGCCCTGGAGGAATTTGAGTTCCAGGATGTTGTAGAGCAACCATTCGGGGGCCGTCATCTTGCGCTGCCCATCTGGTCGCAGTCGCTCAATCGCCTCTCGCAGAACAGCGCGCACGCCCTTCATCGTATTGCCGCCATGTTCCCGCACAGCGTGCTCCACGACTCGCAGGGACATCAGCGAATCGGCGGTCAGATTGGGACCGCCCCAATAATGGCTGAGAGCGTCGTGGACCGATTGGCGGAATTCCTCGTTTTCCACCAGATCAAAGCCGGTCAGCGCCTCTTCGCCGACGTAATGCATAACGCCCCGGCGGCGCTGAATGTCCTCAATTTCTGGGATGATGTGCTCCAGAGCGGAAAAGATGCCCTGCTGGAGTTGGCGATCCTCCAGCGCGGCCGTCGCCTGAGCCAGGAGCGATTCCATGCCCGCCTGTTCTTCGAGGGTCAGATCAGGTTCTGGCGTGCGAGCGGTCATGCCCACGACACCGATGACGCGCGTTTGATTCTGCGTATACAGGGGGGCCAACCAGTAACCATTCCACACGAACAAGCCGTTGTGACGTTTGATCTGCCGACGAGCGGAGGTCTCCTCGTTTATCGCTTGCCACGCTTCAGGCGGCAGCTTATCCGCCGTGTCGGGGTCCAGCGAACCGCATACGACTTCCAGGTGCGGCGTGTTCCCATCTATGACGGTGACGAAGGCCGTTTCAACGCGCAGGAGATCGCACAGAGCGGTCAGCACGTTCTCCAGGAATTGGCGCAGGTCGGTCGTCGTCAGTAGCCGGTTGCTAAGCTCCTGAATCCAGGCGATCTCCGGCTGATCCTGCCGGTAGAGCGCGCGGTCGATCAACGGTTTCGCCAACTCAATCCCCAATTGGATCAGAATGACGGTAGCGACCGATCCGAAAAGCACCAGGCGGCTGCTCGGCAGACCGAGCCATTCTTCAGTGCGCGAGGCGACGATAACGACGACGACGACCAACATCGCCGTGAACGGTCCGCGCAACAGGAAACGCGCCAGGCGATGTTTGACGGCCCGGTCGGGAGTGAGCGCGCCAAAGAAAGCGACGCTGTAGGCCAGGACGACCAGCATCCAGCCGACGCCGATGTTGCTCAATATCAACAGCAGCCAAAATCCCAGGCTGACGCTCGTCCCCTTGATACCGGTGATCAGCAGATAAGGGAAGATGCCGGCGGCGGGCGCTGCGAATGTAGCCACCAGGTAGGTCATACGCCGGCGAGAGGTCGACGTCAGGCAGCGGCTCCGCGCCCAGAAGACGTTGATCGTCCCCCAGATGACGTTGGTGAAAAAATAGATCACGAACAGCGGAAATAGCTGGCCGGGCAGCAGGTGCGACACCCCGAGTGTCAGCACACCGCCGCGCACGATCCAATCGCTGAAGGCCACGCCGAGCAATATCCCGGAGCTCAGGAGATAACTGACGCGGGCCGCCAGGTCTCGCTTTCGGCTTTGGGCGCCGGTGGTGGCTAACAAGGCGTTGGAGAAACCCAGGTAGACCGCCGGTGTAAACGCGATGCCCACCCACTGGACGCGCAGCCAGACGATCGCCGCCTCCCGGTCGTCAACGCCGACCAGGGCCAGGTCGACGAAGTAGGTCAAGAGCACGCAGGCCAGAAGACCGATAAACGTGCGGGTGACTTTATTGCGCAGGTTGTAAATGACCAGGTAGAGGAGGAGGGCGGCAGAAAAGATGACAATGCCTGACGTCAACACCGAGTTGATCAGTTCGAGCCAGTTTTTGAGTTCCAACACAGAGATATTCCTCAATACAACCAAGATACATCTAACCTCCTGCAGACTAGTGGCTAGCTAGAAAATGGACTAAATGCGACAGGCGGTTTCCAAGCGCCCGTAAATTTATAACTTCCCGCATTTGTCGCTCTAAGCCCCGTCCCCAGAAAGGAAGATGGATTCGTCTACCGGATGATTCTCCCAAAAGAGAGCGCGATGTCCTGTGTGGGCCAGTAGTGATCGTTATAACCGCAAAAGGATAACCCGCGCGACTGGCAGAAGCGAATAGCCGGGTAGTTTTTCGTCTGCACATTGACGAGCATCCGTCTCAGGTGATGATCATAGGCCCATTCAACGGCGGATTGTAACAATCTCGTTCCGACGCCGCGCCGTCTCAACGGGCGATCGACGACGATGTCGCCGATCAAGGCTGTTCCGTGTTCCAGCGCAGCGCTCAAGGTCACATAGCCGCAGATGCGTTCATCTTCTTGAGCGATCAGGAATTCGTCGCGCTGTCGCCATCCCGTCAACAAATCCGCCCCCTGGCGTGGATAATCGACCTGGACCTCACGCGGCAGGTGAGCGGCCCGGAAACTGATGGTGATCGCGCCGTTCACGTCGCGCGTCTCCATCTGCCAGACGTGAGCGGTGGTGTAGGAATGGTTGAGAGAGGCGCAGGTTTCCATATCTTCCGCTCTCGCCGCTCGTATTTTCATCGCACACTGCTTTCATTCATTCTTGTCATATCGATTTTTATTCTACCATCAGGCGATTATTGTGACAAGAGGATGTTTCGGTAACATCGAACCAGTGGATGTCGGGGTTGTCCAGGCCAAACCAGTTGTATTGATGGCGGGCGAAGCGATGGGTCTCGTGTTTGATCTCAGTAGCGATCTCTTCCAGCGTAGCGCTGCCCTCGAAATAGGTCTGGAATTGTGCGTAGCCCAGGCCAGACATTGACGGGAGCCGCCAATCGTAACCGGCCTCGACCAGGCGGCGCACTTCTTCCACCAGGCCAGCTTCGATCATCTCCTCCACGCGCCGGTCGATGCGCGTGTAGAGCGTCTCCCGCTCCATCGTCAACCCGATCTGCAGGATGGGATAAGGCGGCGGTCGTTTACCCTGTTGCTCAGAGATAGGTCGGCCGGTGACCAGGCATACCTCCAGCGCGCGGACGACGCGGCGCACATTGTTGGGATGGATGCGCTCGGCGGCCGCCGGGTCCAGCGCCGCCAGTCTGGCGTGGAGCGCGTCGGGCCCATCTTGTTCCGCCTGGGCCTCCAGTTCAGCGCGCAGGTCACGATGAGGGGGGACGCGCGGGATGCGCCACCCCTCGACCACGGCGCGCACGTATTGACCGGTGCCGCCGACCAGGATGGGCAGCCTGGAGCGGGCGTGGATCCCGTCAATGGCGGCGTAGACTTGCTCCTGGTATTCGGCCAGCCCGACCGTCTCGTCCGGGTCAGCCACATCGATCATGTGATGAGGGACGCGAGCTTGCTCCGCTGGCGTGGGTTTGGCTGTGCCGATGTCCATTCCCCGGTAAAGCAAACGAGAATCGGCCGAGACGATCTCCCCATCAACGATGTCCGTTAGATGGAGCGAGAACGCGGTTTTACCCACCGCCGTCGGGCCGACGACCACGAGAAGCGCGGGATCGCGGGGGCGAACAAGGGGATGAACAGGCAAAGTGACGGGTGGGCGCGCGGATGAATGGGTGTGGGGCGGAGCGGTCTCTGTCGTCTCTTTGCGCGCTTCCATTTGGCCTCCTATCCCACACTCTCGTAAACGTCGATGCGCAACAAGCGACCGGCGCGATCCATCTCAATCGCCACAACGCCGACGCGCCAGTCCACGTCATAGACGTTTATGTCGTGTTCCATCAAGTAGAGACGCGCCACCTCAATCATGCGTTGTAACTTGGCCTCGGTCACCGAGTCCTCCGGCGCGCCAAAACGCCGTCCGCGCCGGGTGCGCACCTCGAAGAAGTACCAGGCGTCGTCCCAACGGGCGACGACGTCCACCTCGCCGCTCTGACAATACCAGTTGCGCTCGACGATGACGTATCCGCGACGGGTCAATTCGGCGGCGGCTAGATCCTCGCCGCGACGACCTAACTGGACTCTGGCGTCGCTCATCGATGGCTCCCGGTTCTACTGCGACGCATAATGAGCGCAGCGATCTTGCAGCAGGCAGCGCTCACATGCCGGATTGCGGGCGTGACAGATCGCCCGCCCATGCTCGATCAGATTGAGGTGGAAGGGATAGTAAATCTCCGGCGGGACGAGCGTTTCCAGCAATCTGTGAGCCTTCTCGCGGCTGGTCTTCTGCGGAATCAATCCCAACCGCCGGCTGACCCGGTGGACGTGGGTATCGACCGGAAAGGCTGGCTTGCCCAGGGCGAACAGCAGCACGATGGCGGCTGTCTTGGGGCCGACGCCGGGCAGGTCGGTCAGCCACCGCCGGGCATCCTCGGTTGACATATCGTGCAGGAAATCGAGCGTGATCTCGCTCTCCCGCTCCGTGATGACCCGTAGCGCGGTCTGGATGCGCGGGGCCTTGGTCGGGCCCAATCCCGCCGGGCGGATGGCGTCGATCAGCGCCGCTTCCTCCGCGTCGCGCACCGCCTCCCACGTGGGAAAGCGCTCTCGCAACCGGTCGAAGGCCACGTCTCGGTTGACGTCGTTGGTATTCTGGGAGAGGATGGTGTTGACCAGCGCGGCGACCGGGTCGCGCGGTCGCCATGGGTGATCGCCATATGCGGCTTTGAGTTTTTGATGGAGCCAGTGGATGTCTTCGGGTGTTACGGTTTCAGGGTTCATAGGTTTAAGTTGCAAGTGTGCAAATGGCAAGTGACAAGTAGTTATTTGTCGTTGTGTGTGAGGATCATGAATGTGATATCGTCAAATTGCGGAGCGTTGCCCATAAAGCGGTTGAGTGTTTCGATCAGGGCGATAGGCGCGCCGTAAAGGAAGCCAAGCACGTCGCCCAACCAGTGAGAGCGCGCGTCTTTCTCTAACTTTGCCAGCGTGGACCAGAACGGCCGGGCGATAGCGCCTATGCGAGATTCAGTGCTTAGTATTCAATGTAGATGGTAGATAGGCGTGTGCGCGAAGAGCCGTGAGAGAGTCATCACTCGCCTCCCAATTCCCGCCACACCAGGCGGTCGAAGCCCAGCGCCGCGACCGCGTAGGTGCGGAGATCCAGCGCCGCGCCATATTTCGCTTGCAGCGCCCGCCGGTAGCCGGCGAGTTTGCGCTCCGCGGCGGCGAACGCCTCTTGCACGGCGGGCAATGCGCGCAACGCTTGCTCCGTCATCTCGCGCACCTGCTCGCCCCGCAACTGATTCCGCCCCAACGCCAGGTACTTGAACTCGATCAGTATGTCCAGCAGTTCGTATTGCCGCATATCGGGCCGCACGATCATCACCAAATCGGCGTAATCCCGCTCCAACGCCGGTTCTGAATCCATGATGTAG
>DAOTUC010000061.1:0-6566 GCA_034437315.1 Anaerolineae bacterium | reverse complement strand
GTTCTCTGGGATTTCGCATGGCGAGATCCTAAAGGTTTTGCTCAAGGCCGCGCAAACAACGTTTTTGCCTTAAACAATGACCTTTTTCCATCAAAACCAGCGCAAAAACCTTTAGGGTCTATGATGGGCCATGCGAAATCCTGAAGACCCTCATTTTTCTATGCCTACAATTCTCCGCTTACCATGCTTTTCCACTCTCACGCCCGCCTTTCTACCCTCGCGCCCGCCGGATTGTGATCCGGCGGTTTCAAAGCAAGAAAGCAATTTTATCACGCCGCCGATTGGCGGATTGTAATCCGCCACGAGCAAAAAGCAAAGCAGAGCGCCACCGCTACTAAAAGCGGTAATGAACACTTGCCCTGCGCACGAAATGATGATAAACTCCCCATTACCATGCTCAAATCCACGCCCTACGCCAACGGCGACGTCACACGCTTCGACCTGGCCCGCACGATCCTGGGACGGGGTCGCTACTGGACCAGCGCCTATCTGCTGGAAAAGGACAGCCTGCTGATCGATACCGGCTGCGCCCACACCGCGCCGGAACTGGCGGCGGCGCTGGATGGAACGGTCCTGGACGGGATCGTCAACACCCACAGCCACGAGGATCACATCGGCGCCAACGGCGTGCTCCAACGCCAGTGCACCGGGCTGACCATCCGGGCCCACCCGCTGGCCCTGCCCGTCCTGGCCGATCCCCGGAACGAGCAGCCGATCCACCCATACCGGCGCTTGATATGGGGCTGGCCCGAATCTTCCCACGGCCGGCCCCTCTCCGATGGCGACCTCGTCGAGACCGGACGCTACCGCTTCCAGGCGCTCCACACCCCCGGTCACAGCCCCGATCACGTCTGCCTCTACGAGCCGGCGCAGGGCTGGCTCTTCAGCGGCGACCTTTTCGTCGGCGGGCGGGATCGCGCGCTGGGGGGCAGTTCCGACATCTGGGCCATCATCAAGTCGCTGAAGCGGATCGCGGCCCTGCCGGCGACCGTGCTCTTCCCCGCCGCCGCCCGCGTGCGCGAGAATCCGGCCGAGGCGCTGGCGGAGAAGATCGCCTACCTGGAAGGTCTGGGGGAAGAGATCGTTGCGATGCACGAGCGGGGTATGGGCGTCTCGGAGATCGTGCGCGATTTGTTGGGCGGATCAATCCCGATGTGGATCGAAATCATCACCGAGGGCCACTTTTCGCGGCGGCGGCTGGTGCTTTCGTACCTGAACCCGTACCTGGGGGAGGACAAAAAGGACTAAGCCGAAACCCACCGGCGCAGGCGGGCCGGCAGGAGCGGCGCCAACGCCGCCCATTCCGCCGGAGTGATCGCCCGCAGCAGGAACAAGGCGGGAGGATAGACGAAGAGGCCGCTCAGGAGCGCCAGCGCCGGGTTGAAGGCCGCCACGCCGGCGACCACGCCCCCCATCAGCAGCGCCGCCAACCCCGTCCGCCAGAGCAACCGCCCCCAGCCGACGGCGCCCAGCTGACGCCGCAGGTCGGCGTCGAATAGGGCGAACAGTAACGCCTCCCCCGCCACGATCACGCCGGCCGACGCGACGTAACCAAACTGCCGCACGAACAGCAAATTGGCCGCGACGGCGAACAGCACCCGGACGCCGGAGGCCAGCAGCACGTAACGCTGCCGGTCGAGGGCGATGAGGACGTAGTTGGTGAGGCTGTTGAGCCATCCGAAGACGACCGACCAGACCAGGATCTGGAGCGCAATCGCCCCGTGGGGCAGGAATTGTCCCCCGCTGAGGACGCCGACCAGGACGTCCGCCAGTAGCGTGATCAAGACCGCCGCCGGCAAGGAGATCATCGTCAGCAGCTTGGACGAGAGCCGGTAGGACGTCATCAATCCCGCCCGGTTCTGCGCCGCCTGGCGCGACATCACCGGGAAGACCGCCACGGTGAAAAAGGCCGGGATGATGTTCAGCGCGCTGATCCACTTGTAGCCCGCGTCGTACCAGCCGACGGCCGCGTCCCCCTGCAAGGGCTTGAGCAGCAGCACGTTGACGCCGGGAAAGAGCACCTGCAGCAGCAGCGACAGCATCAGTGGCCAGCTCACGGCCAACATCTCGCGCAATAAGGGCCGCTGCAGGCGAACCGGCCCCTCCGGCAAGCGCGCCGGCCCGGCCCAGAGCCAGCGACGGGCCAGGATCGCCAGGATCGTCATCGTCGCCGCGTTGGTGAGGATCGTGGCCCCGGCCACGCCGACGAAACCGAATCCGCCCACCAGGGCCAACACGCCCAGCGTCACCTTGATGATGGTGGTCACCGTCTGGATCGCGGCGGGGAACTCGTGTTTCTCGCAAGCCCGGAAAAGGGCGGTCAACCCGTTGGCGATGGTGCCGGGCAACAGGCCCAGGTAGAGCAGCGCGAGCGCCCAGATCGTCGGCGCGTTCAGCGCGCCGTCGATCCCTTGCCAGGCGAGCAGGAAGCCGCCCAACGCCGGGGCCGCCGCTGCGAAGAGGAAAAGCCGCAAGATAGTGGTGTTGAAAAAGACGTTACGCGCGCAGGCCGGTTCCCGCGCCGCCTCGCGTACCAGGTACATATCCAGGCCGAAATTGGCCACGATGTCGAACCACAGGTAGACGTTGACCGCCCAGGCATACTGACCGTTGCCCACCGGCCCCAGGATACGGGCCATCAAGGCAGCGAAGGCCAGGTCGATGGTCCGGTTGAAGAGATTGAGCACGATGGGCGCGATGGAATTCTTCGCCACCCGCTGGACGGTGCTGGCGTCATCCCCGGCCCGGTAGAAGAAGCGCCACAGGTAAAGGCCGGCCAGGAACAGCACCGTCATCCCGGCGATGAAGCTGACGAAGGCACCGACCTTGACGCTATCGGGGCTGTACTTGAAGCGCACCGTCCACGTCCCCGGTTCCTCCAGGAAAACGCCCCGGAAATTACCGTTGACGCGATAAATCTCCACCTCCGTCTCTGCATCCTCCCCTGCCCCCGCCGGGCGCACGAAGGCCTTCCAACCGGGGAAGTAGGTATCGGCCAGCGCCAGCCAACTCGGTTCGCCGGTCTGCACGCTCACCTTGACCTGGTTGATGGTGTAACCGGTCACCGTCTGCGGCGCGGGCTCAGCCGGTTGGGGATTCTCCGTTGTGGTGAAAGCCTCCCCACGCACGCCGCCTCCGGCGTCCAGAATCACGTAACGGCGCGGGTCGTAGCGCTGCACCGTGTCGCCAAAATCATCGGTCGCCATCGCCGCCGAGCGCGGCAGCGTGTAAGCGCGGGGCATGACGGCCAGATTTTCGTAGATGCGCACCGCCTCGTCCCGGTAGACCAGGGCGTACTTTGGATTGGGGATCTCCACCTCGGTGACGACGTATTTGACGTTGAGCAGGTCAGTGAGCGGGCTATCGAGACTGCTCCACTCGCGAAAAGAGGAGATGCGATTGTACAAGCGCTCGTTCTGCGGCTCGATCAGGCCCATGTAATCGGCGTACTGCCGGCTGAAGAGCGAGTCGTAGCCGTTCACCGTCGGCAACCGGTAGAACATGCCCACGTTGGCGTTCAGCGTCTTGGTCGTCCCCGGCGGGGTGAAGGTCGCGTAGCGCCAGTCGCCGGCGCCGATCTCAGATTGCTGTGCTTGCAAGAACGCGACCGACGGCGGGGTGTAGGCCAGCAGCGCCGGGTCGACGGCCGGGGCGAATCCCCGCCCGAAGCTGACCAGGTCCAGCAGCAACAGCCCCACCGCCAGGTACTCCCAAACCGGCCGGCCTCGGAGATAGATCGGACAGCGACTCACCCGCAGGATAATGCCGGTCCCGGTCAGGAGCAGCCCGAACAGCGCCACCCACCAGAACTCGTAGGAATAAAAGGCCCGGTGATCGGGGAACGCCTCCGGCGCTTTGGCCAGCGACTGGAACGCCCGCGCTGCCAGCGGCTCGATCTGGGGGAAGAAGGCCCGGCTGAGCGCCAGCCCCAGCAGCGTCGCCGCCCCGCCCCAGAAGACCAGGCTGGCGCACACCGTCGCCACCGAAGGGGCCGCGTCGAGCAGGAAGAGCCGGGCGAGAAAGCCGCGGGCCTGCGGTTTGCCGTCCCCGCCCAACAATCGCTCCCGGCTTTCGACGAGGGCCTCAACCCCGAAAGCGGTCAGCACCGTCACTGCCAACGAGAGCGGGAACACCCAGCGGAAGGGCGAGTGCGACTGCTCTAACCCCGGCAACGCGTAGACCAGCGCATAAATCGGCGTGCCGAAGATGCAGCCCAGGGAGAACAGGGCCAACAGGGTAAAAAATGGGACATAGGGCCTGCGGAACCAACGTATCAGTATCCTGGAAAGCCGGTCTACCGGCGCATCGGTAAACGGATGCAGCACGGCGATGAGGGATAGGAACAGGGGCAACAGCCCCAGATACGCCGCGCCCTCGACGTAATTCTTCATCCCCCAGTCGATGTATTGACCGTCGCCCCGGTCCGGCGCCGGGGTCCAGCGCCCGGTGAAGAGGTCGAAATAGCGATGGTGAGCCGGGTTGCCGAAGAAATTGGGGACGCCAAAAGCGATCACGCGCCGGGGCGGGTAGGCCCAGCCCCGCACCTGCTCTAACGACGCCGCCGCCTCGCCGCTGCGGAAGCTATCGTGCGTCACCTCCCACATCGGTACGAACTGGACCGCGCCCAGCGCCAATCCCAGGATGAACAGCAGCGCCAACCAGAAGATCGGGCGCGCCAAATGCGGGCGATTCGCGCACCGGCGCGCGCGCAGCCATTGGTAACCCAACCGCCAAACGGTGTATGCGCCGGAAACTAACAACAGGAAATAGGTGTTCTCCACGTGACCGACCAGCATCTGGCAGCCCAGGCCCACCGCCCCCAGGAGCGCCCAGGGCAGCGTCGTCGGCCGTTCCCCGACGAGGGAGCGCTGTTGGATCACCAACTCGACCATCGCCAGGATGAAGGGCAGCCACGAGGCCCCGGCGACGATCATCGGATGGGGCACGGCGGAGATAACCATAAAGCCGCAGAACTGGAAGGTGATACCGGCGATCAGGCCACCCAGCCGGCGGCCGCCTAAATGGCGGCCGCCCAACACTCGCACGAAGAGGTAGGCGAAGCAACCGGCCAATCCCAATTGCAGCCAGGCGAAGACGCCGTAAGCGCGCCACAGCGGCATGACGTAAAAAATCGCGCTCAGAGGATAGAGCGCCGAATGCTGTCCGTTGGCCAGGAAGGGATGTCCAACGAAGATGTAGGGGTCCCACAGGGGGAGCTGGCGATCGCGGACGGCGTCCAGGATGAACTGCTTCCAGGCATAGTTCTGCAAGACGAGGTCAGCCACCAGGTGATTCTGCGGGTGGGCGATGTGGAAGTCGTCGAACGTGTCGCCAGCAGCGGCGCGATGCGGTTCGTGGGCATAGAGGATGTCGGCCGGGACCAACGTCCTGGAACCCAACGCTATCGGCGCGAAGATCAGCAGCGGCAGTAAGAGAAGAAGAACGGCGCGCCCCAATTCAGGGAGGATTTTGCGCATCATACGTTCAGCACATCCAGCGCGTCACGCGGTCAGACCGTCAGGCGGTCGTCGAGTCGCAGGCGG
Source organism: Anaerolineae bacterium (assembly GCA_034437315.1). Classification (GTDB taxonomy): domain Bacteria; phylum Chloroflexota; class Anaerolineae; order B4-G1; family B4-G1; genus DSAR01. The sequence goes on along the minus strand of DAOTUC010000061.1, from coordinate 1,023 downwards.
CGGTGCCGTTGGAGCACTTCCCACACCCGCAGCGCCGCGTCGATCTTGACCTTCGTCGTCATCTTCGATTCCCCCGCCTGCCGATCGGGGAAGTAGATGGGAATCTCCAACACCCGGTAACCCAAGCGCTCGGTGACGTAGGCCATCTCGACCTGAAAGACGTATCCTTGCGAGCGGATGCGGCTCAAGTCGATGCCCTCCAGCGTCTCCCGTCGCCAGCACTTGAAACCCGCCGTCGTGTCCATCGTCTCGACGCCCAGGATCAACCGGGTGTAGATGCTGTTGGCCCACCAGGAAAGCAACTTCCGCCCCGCTCCCCAGTTCTCGTCTGTCCTGCCGCCTCGGACGTAACGGGAACCGACGACGACGTCGTAATCCTCGATGTGTGCGAGAAATTGCGGGATGTATTCAGGCGAGTGAGAGAAATCGCAATCCATCTGCACGACGTAATCGGCGTCGTGATCCAACGCCCACCGGAAACCGGCCTTATAAGCGAAGCCCAATCCCCGGGGACCCTCACGGTGCATCACGTGCATCCGACCGGGATGGTAGGCGGCCAATTCCTCGGCGATGCGCCCGGCGCCATCGGGGGATAGATCATCGACGATCAACAAATTCAAGTCAGGGACGTCCAGGTTAAATAACGCCTCTGTCATTTGACCGACGTTTTCAGCCTCGTTATAGGTTGGTATCACAACGGTCAATTGCTTCGACATAGCCCTCATCTCCAGTATCTAAACTGAAAAGACTCCGGCTTTCTCAGGGAGCGCTCATTGGGAGCGCTCATTCCCTGTCATCCGGAGCCTACTATCGAAAATAGCCGTCTTATCGCCTCAAAAGCTCTTTGCTCCCACACAAATGGTCGCTCGCCATACTCAAAAAGTCGGTGGTGAGGCTAGTGGGTCATTTGTCTTGAGCATCGCCATTACACTTTGAACTGTGAAACAGCGATTTTCCTTGAAAACTGCTCCCAGAAGGCCTATTTGTCGCCAAAATCGTCATTTTGAGCACGGGCCTGGAAAC
>DAOTUC010000060.1:0-2829 GCA_034437315.1 Anaerolineae bacterium | reverse complement strand
GCGCTTGCAAAATGCTCAATTGCGCCTCGTCTGGCTATATGCTATACTTCTGGCAAAAGTAGCTTGACAATGTCACATTCGCTCCCGGCGAATAAATTCGCGGGCAACAACTGCAAAGTCGGCCTCCGCCGACTAAAAACTAACCTGCGCCGGCAGGTTTTGCAGTGCGTGATTTTTACGCACTGTAGCCACGCGGTTTTAACCGCCGTGCACTGTAATGTGCCATTGTCAAGGTAGAGGCCATGATCGCGTGGGCGCAGCACGCTCACAACCAGTATACGAAAATCGCCCGTAGGGGCAGGCCTCGTGCCTGCCCAGGGCGACCACAAGGGTCGCCCCTACCAACAACACGTGCTATTTTCGGAGTAGACACGGTCCAGGAAAGCGAGACGATATGCAAACCAAGACCCTCTTTTCCCATCACTATCTGGAAAATCGCCTGCCCAACCTCCCCGAATGGCGGGAGGACCCGCGCCCCGCTTTCGACGCAGCGCGCGCGCTCTGGCGGACGGCGCGTGAACAAGGCCAGCATTGGAACGAGGCCCAGACGGAGGAGGCGTTCATCAAGCCGATGCTCGACCTCCTCGGTTGGTCCACCATCGTCCAGGCGAGCGCCCGTCGACACGGACGGGTGACCCGGCCCGATTACGCCCTCTTCCCGGACGCGGCGACCCGCGACGCGGCCATGCCCCTCCAGGGGGACGATGACGCCTTTTACGCGCTGGTCCAGGCGATTGGGGAGGCCAAGTACTGGAGCCGCCCCCTCAGCCAGAGCGATAACGCCGGCCGGGAGTCCTGGGACGCCCAGCGCAACCCCAGCCACCAGATGGTCAGCTACCTGGCGGGGACGCGCGTCGCCTGGGGCATCCTGACCAACGGCGTCGTCTGGCGGCTCTACAGCCGCGAGGTCTCCTCCACCGCCAGCGAGTTCTACGAGGTCGACCTGGGCGGGATTTTCGACCATCTCCCGGCGGACGGTGAGCCGAGCGCCGCCCATCTGGATGACTTCCGCCGCTGGCAGCTCTTCTTCCGCCAGGCCGCCTTCGTCCCCGACGCCCGCGGTCGCTCCTTCGTCCAGCGCATCCACGAGGGTTCCGCCACTTACGCCCGGCGCATCAGCGACAAGCTGAAGGAGCTGGTCTACGAGGAGGTCATGCCAGAGGTCGCCGGCGGTTTCGTCGCCTATCGCTACCACCAGGTGGGGGCGCGGGAGGAATCGGCGGCCGACCTGCGCCTGATCTATCGGGCCAGCCTGAGCCTGCTCTACAAGCTGCTCTTCATCCTCTACGCCGAGGCGCGCGGCCTGCTGCCGGTCTCGAACCCCGGTTACCGGGAGGGCAGTCTGACGGAGATGGCGAAATGGGCCGCCCGTCGCATCGACCAGGGCCTGCCGATCAGCGACGCCACCCACGCCACCGCCCGGTACGACGCCCTGCTGGCCCTCTTCCATCGCATCGACCGGGGCGACCCCAGCCTGGGCATTCCACGCTACGACGGCGGGCTCTTCAACCCCGCCAGCGAGGAGAACGTGTTCCTGGAGCAGCATAAGCTGAGCGACCGGGCCGTCGCCCGGGCCGTCGATATCCTGGTGCGGGACGCCGGGGAACCGGTCGATTACGCCTACATCGGCGTGCGCAACCTGGGCGCGATCTACGAGGGCCTGCTGGAGAACCGGCTGGTCGTCGAGGACGCCGGCGCCGGGCGCGTGGCGCTGGTCAACGACAAGGGGGAGCGCAAGGCGACCGGCTCCTACTACACCCCCGATTACATCGTCGAGTACATCGTCCGGCGCACCCTCGACCCGATCCTGGAGGAGCGGGACGCCGCCTTCCGCGCCGCGATGGACCGCTGCGCCGACCTGCGGCGGCGGTTGGCCCGTCAGGCCGATCCCACCGCCAACCGCCTGCTCCGAGAGCGATTGACCGCCGCCGAGCGGGACGCCCGCGAGGCCTTCCTGGGCGTCAAGGCGCTCGATCCGGCGATGGGTTCCGGTCATTTCCTGGTCAACGCAGTCGATTATCTGACCGACGAGATCATCCGCCGCATACAGGTCTACCACGACGAGACGGGCGTCGATTGGGCGTGGAACCCGATCCAGGCGATGATTGAGCGGCTGCGGGGCGAGATTGAGGGGGAGATGGCGCGCCAGGGCATCGCCGTCGACCCGGCGCGGCTGGACGACACGGCGCTGTTGACGCGGCTGGTGATGAAGCGCTGTATCTACGGCGTCGACCTGAACCGCATGGCGGTCGAACTGGCGAAGCTCAGCCTGTGGTTGCACACCTTCACCGTCGGCGCGCCGCTGAGTTTCCTCGACCACCACCTGCGCTGGGGGAACAGCCTGATCGGGGCCGACGTGCGCACGGTGGAGCGGGAGATTCAGGGGGCCGACCATGGTGGGGCGGTGCAATTGGGGTTGTTCGCCGGGCCGTTCGCCGGGCTGCTCGACCTGACCGGTCTGATGGTCGAGGTGGTGGAGCGGGCCGACGCCACGCTGGCCGACGTGCGCCGCAGCGCCGAGATTTTCGAGCAGTTCCGGCGGGCGTTGACGCCCTACAAGCGGGCGCTCGACCTGTGGGTCAGCCGCTATTTTGGGAACGAGGCGGCCTACGAGTTCCTCACCCTCTACGGCGGCGACGTCATACCGGCGATCAAGGGAGAGATCGAGGCGGCGGCGGAGTATGAGGCGGCCATCGAGCGGGCGCGGGCGCTGTACGAGGAGAAGCGCTTCTTCCATTGGGACCTGGAATTCCCGGAGGTGTTCGTCGACCTGGAGAAGCGGGATTGGGCGGAGAATCCGGGGTTTGACGCGGTGGTGGGGAATCCGCC
>DAOTUC010000059.1:0-10503 GCA_034437315.1 Anaerolineae bacterium | reverse complement strand
CCCGCCTCAATATCGGGCGACTCATCGCCAACCGGTTGAGCCGCAGCTTGAGAACGGACGAGCAACAAAGACAGACCGGCGATGAACAGCAACGCGAGTACGCCCGCCAGCAAGGCATGACCTAAACGTCTCCGTGCGAAAGCTTTGCAATTCATTTAATCCCCTTCCTTGTAAACTGATTCACAACAGCGCATTCCACTCCCCCTCTTGCCCGAAACTTGGACAGGGTGAATTGTTCAGGCATACAATGATTGAGCCAAGTGGGGAATATTCGACGACGTATTCCGAGCGCCCAGGAGAGTTGATAACCAATGCGCCATTGTCGATTTGATGGAGATGTTATCGGCGAAACAAACAGGAATATTCTACTATGGAGATAATCCTTTGTCAATGCTACAGTATCAGGTATAATGTCACCGCGAGACGAAAAATCTGGCTTTCAAATCCAGTTGAGTCACGCGACGGATACGATTGATCGATAATGGCATAAGTGATAATGATTTTGATGAACAGAGGACTCAAGATTTTAATCCTAACGTTAGCTGTTCTTTTTTTTCTGGGCAGCGCCGGATACCTTTCCGCCTCTTCAGAATTGACGTTCCCCATTCGCTTCGACGTGGGAAACGATCACCCCATACAGTTGTCGGATGGCCGGCTTTATCAAGCAGACCAGGCCTGGACGCCTGAAACACCAATGGGATACATCGGGGGTTACCGGGTATGGTCCAGCGAAATACATCCTGTGGACGGCACACCGGATAGCGCCCTGCATCAGAATCAACGTCACGAATGGGAGGCATACCGCTTCAGCGAAATTCCCAATGGAGACTACCTGGTCACCTTGTCCTTCAGCGAAATCGGCCTGCCTGAATACTCAATCTTTGACGTTTCCATCGAAGGCCGCGTCGTCCTGAGCGACTTCCGTATCGCCGACGACGTGGGAGGAAACTACGGGCTGACCCGGCGTTTCGCTGCGACGGTGCGCGACGGCGAGTTAAACGTCGTGGCAACGCCGGTCGAGGGAAAATCCAAGCTATCCGCCATTGAGGTCGCGCCCCGATCTCCCGACGACGTCGCGCCGCCAGCGCCGGTCGACGTGGAGACGACGAGCAGTTACCAGGCGGTGCTGCTCAATTGGCCCACCGTCGCCGCCGACGACTTGGATGGGTACCACGTGTACAGAGCGCCAGCGCCTGATGGACCGTACACGCGCCTGACCGGCGAACCGGGGTACATCTCTCGTTACCAGGATCACGTACCGGTAATACACGAGCGTTACTACTATCGCGTCTCGGCTGTCGACGTCTATGGGAACGAAAGCGAATGGTCATCTTCTCAACCGGGCGTCGCTATGGGGCACCAGGACGCCTCGCTGCCGCTTTACGTCCTGGACGTACCGGCGGAGAACCTGGAGCGCCTGGAGCGGGACCCTTTCAGTTATGACGAAGTGCCCGGCGTGTTCACTTACGAAGGACGACGTTTTCCTGTCGAGGTTCGTTACCGGGGCGGATATGGTCGCTTTGTTCACAAGAAATCCTGGAAAATCAAGTTCGTGGAGGATTCACCCTTTCCAGGGGAAGACGAGATCAATCTCCGGGCCGATTACGCCGATCGTTCGTTGATGCATAGCATGTTAGCGTACACGTTGTTCGAAGGAGCCGGCGTGCCATCTTTGAGATCCCAACACGTTCTCCTGTTACTCAATGGCGCGTATCGGGGGGTTTTCACAATTTTCGAACAACTGGACGAGAATTTTCTGCGTCGCGCCGGTTATCATCCCCGCACCAGCATCTACAAGATTGTGCATACCGATACGAACGATTGGTCGGCCGCTCAGCCTTCCGAACAGGCCTATCGAGAGGCCTACGAGAAGAGGACAAATCGGGACATGGGCCACGACGACGTGATCGCATTGATCGAGCTGATTAACGAGACCTCGGAGGAGACCTTCGCGTCGGAATTACAGCGCGTCTTTGACGTAGCGTCTTATTTGGATTATTACGCCGTAATCGTGTTGACCGGCAATCGAGATTTCGTTCACCACAACGTCTACCTACTCCACGATTTGGAAGCCGAATGGTGGCGGCTGGTTCCCTACGACTTCGACGCTGCGTTCGAACCGACCTGGGATATACCGGGTATTCCTCACGAGATGCCCATTGATGTAGGAACTGCTTCCTCGCCGGTTGAGCCGTGGGGTTTCAGCAGCCGGCTACTCACCCGCGTATTGGACATACCCCAATTCCGCGCCTATTATTGCCGCCGGCTGGCTGAGTTCATGGATACGATATTCTCCGACGCGGCGATGGAACGCTTGATCGATACCACCTACGCAGCGATTGAGCAAGACGGTCGGCGCGATTGGCACAAACGGTATCGTGAGGATAACAGCTGGTTCGTCGCCAGCCCCGACGAGATCAAAACCTACGTCTCGGCCCGCAAGGCGCACCTGTGGGACGAGATGGCGAGCTATTGCCCGGCCGAACGCCCCTACCTGGTGATCAACGAGGTGATGATAGGTGATCCGGCGACAGCCTGGATTGAGATTCACAACACTGGTTTGGCGCCAGTCGACCTGAGCGGGATGCGATTGGCCTACAATGCCGCACACCTTGCGGTCGAACCGTTCCGGCGGGAACTCCTTGATGGGGTTCAGATTGCCGCCGGGGGATTTTTCACCCAAAACCTCGACTTCTTCGACGGTGGTGAGCCGCCCCGGGGACGGGTTATGCTCTTCCTGGGCGACGAGTTGATCGACACGGTCGAGGTGAACGGCTTTAGCGACGTCGTTTCGTGGGGCCGGTATCTTGATGGCGCCGACCGGTGGCGCTCCTTCAACGTCCCGACGCCGGGGATGACCAACGCGCTCAACGCGCCCGTCATCAGCGAGACGCGGCACATCCCCTTGATCCCCGAGGCGTCGGACGTCGTCACGGTCGTGAGCCGTATCTCTGACGATGGCGCGGCGTTGACCGCGACGCTCCATTACGACGCCGCCGATGACGGATCGATCACCCAACCAATGAAGCGCCTGTGGGAAGACCTCTACGTCGCTCACATCCCCCCGCAACCGGGGGAGCGGAAGGTCCATTACCGGGTCGCCGCCGAGGACGACGACGGACAGGTGAGTGAGGCGTCTCAATCCTACGTCGTGGGTTACGAAGCGCCGGAATTGTTCATCAACGAATTCTTGGCCAGTAACAGGACGGTGTTGGAGGTCGCTGGCGATGACGCTTCGCTTACAGGCAATTATCCCGATTGGATCGAGATCTACAATCCCGGGCCGGAGGACATTGACATGGGCGGGCGCTATCTGACCGACCGCCTCGATAACCCGACCCGTTTCCGAATTCCCCAGGGGGTCGCCGTCCCGGCGCGCGGATTCCTCGTCTTGTACGCCGACGGCAATCCGGAACGGGGCCCCTTGCATACCAACTTCCGCCTCGACCGCGCGGTCGAGGCGGTGGGGCTCTTCGAAATCGACGCGGTGGGCAACCGGCCGATCGACGTCTATACCTTCGGGGCGCAGCAGGCGGACGTATCGGAGGGGCGTTGCCCGGACGGCGGCGCTTGGGGCAATTTCTTCGCCAATCCGACGCCGGGCGCGGCTAACCAACCCTGCGCTTCGAGAGCCGTCATCGAGACGGTCGAGCGGACGCCTCGATACCCCATGGAGACGGATCAGGTCACTATCTCCGCCGTCATCAGCCACACCGGCGACGCGACGGCGACGCTTTGGTACAGCGCCAGCGCGGACAACCGACGTCCGGGTGATTTTATACCTCTCACCATGCATCCACGTACAGGGGAGGGAAGGGGCTCGTGGCGCGCGCTCATCCCGGAACAGCCGGAAGACACAAAAGTCACCTACTACGTGGCGGTTGCATATGGGGATGAGAAGCAAGAGGAGAGCCGGGCCGGAGAGACGCGCCATCCCCTGCGGGCGCCGGACGTCGTGTATGCCTATCGAGTCGGCTACACGCCGCCGCCCATCGTCATCAACGAGTTCATGGCCGACAACAAGACGACCCTGGAGAACCCCAACGCGCCGGGCGAGTTCCCCGATTGGATCGAGCTGTACAATGCCGGGTTCGAGCCGGTCGATCTGGGCGGCATGTATCTGACCGACGACCTAAACCGCCCCGGGAAGTTTCGCATCACCGCCGGCACGTGGATCGCCCCGCGAGGCGCGCTCCTATTCTACGCCGATGGCAACCCCCATTGGGGGTTATTGCACGTCAATTTCCGGTTGAACCGGGGTGGCGAGGAGATTGGCCTCTTCGATAGCGACGAGAACGGTCGCCTGTTGATCGATGCGCGGATCTTTGGGCCGCAGGCGCCCGACGTTTCTGAACGTCGCTGCCCGGACGGCGGAGGGCTTTGGACCAGCAGCCGGACGCCCACGCCGGGGCAAGTCGATTTTCCCCTGGGGCGTTACCCCTATCTGCCGTTGGTATTCAGGCCCGACAGTTACGAATGAGTGCAAAAGGCTACCTGGCACGTGATTAAACGTCGAATTCAATTATTTCACTTGAGGTGGATGTTATTAGCCATATTGATTTTGCTAGCGGCATTTCTCGCCGAACTGTTTGTCGCCCAGGCAAATTGGTCGCCGGATGACCTCCCCCCATCTTTGCCCACGTTCTCCCCTCCAGAGGGCTATTACGACCAGGACATTCAGATCAGGATCGAGGCACCCGGTCGCGGGTGGCCTCAACGAGGCGATGTGATTTTCACCGTCGATGGACACCTCCCCTCTCCATCGACGGGAACACGCTACGAGCGGCCGATCCGCCTCAGCGCTGCATCGCCGGGACTCATCGTGATCCGCGCGCGGACTTTGTCGCCCGCTGGCGAACTGGGGCCGGTCGCCAGCGCTTCCTACTTCGTCGGCATCGAGTCTTCGTTGCCGTTGCTTTCCCTGGCGGCGGATCCCGACGATCTTTGGAATCCTGAGCGCGGCATTTGTGCCAACCCCCACGAGCGCGGAGAGGCGTGGGAACGGCCGGTCGGCGTGACGTTTATCGATGCAGACCGGCGTTCCGGGTTCCATATCAGCGCCGGCCTGCGCGTACACGGCGGAATATCGCGAGGCGAGGAGAAGAAATCCTTCCGGCTCTACTTCCGGGGTGATTACGGCGCCTCGCGGCTCGAGTATCCCCTGTTTAAGGACGGCGACCTCCAGTCGTTCAAACGGATGATCTTGCATACCGGCGGACGGGACGATGGGCGCGCTTATCCCGACTCGAATTGGACGCTGATGCGTAACCAGATCGTCGAACGATTGACGCACGACCTGAACGGCCCGGCGACCCGCAGCCGGGCGGTCTTGATGTTCATTAACGGTCAGCCATGGGGAATCTATCACCTGCGCGAGCGCATCGACCGCTTTTTCCTGGCCGATCACTATGGTCTCGAATCGTTTGATCTCCTGACGTCTCCGGAGAACGCAGCGAGCCAGGAGATCCAAATGGGGGATCGCGAACATTGGGATCACCTCATGGCCTTCGTCGAGACCCACGACCTGGCGCAAGTGCACAATTACGTCCACGTGGAAACCCAGGTAGATTTAGCCAACATGATCGACTACTTCATCCTGCAAATCTACGCGGCGAATGCCGATTGGCCACACGACAACGTGCGACTGTTCCGTCCCCGCGTCCACGGTGGGCGCTGGCATTGGATCGCCTGGGATTGTGATGACTGTTTCGGGGCCGACCTGAGCAGCATCGACACTGATATGATAGAGCGAGTGCTGCGGGTGAATCATCCAGAGACCGATGGACGCGATACGCTATTACTGCGCAAACTGCTGGAGAATCCGGCCTTCCGCGAGCGATTCCTAGCTCGGACAGCGACGCTGCTCAATACAGTGTTTTCTTCCCAATCAGTCATCGCTCACGTGGATGATCTGGTCGCTGAACTATGGTCGGATATCGCTTATGAGACCGTTGACCAACCAAGCGCATCAAACTGGGAGACTAACGTGACAGAATTACGGGGATTCGCTCTTTATCGTCCCGATTTCGTCCGCCAACACATCGTTGAGGGCTTCGGATTAGCCGGAACCGCATCCCTCACCATTGACACGGCCGATGAAAGTAGAGGCTCTGTCACTATTGATGAAGCGCCGATTAACACCCTGCCATGGCGCGGGGTCTTTTTTCAGGAGATCCCCATTCAGGTAACGGCGACTCCGGCGACAGGCTATCGCTTTGTGGGTTGGGAACCATTGTATCTTCCTCAGACCCCACACCTGACCCTCAAGCTTCGCCAGACACAAGTCATCACACCTTGTTTTGAGCGCTTGCTAGATGACAAACCTTAGTCCAGCATTCAATAACGGCTGCGCTCATTCTTATTACTTATGTAACTACTCAGACCAACCCTTTGCTGTGCCGGAGAATGGGGGTTTGGGGTGTGTGGCGGTCGCTTCGCGACCGCCACACACCCCAAACCCCCGCCCATCCGCTGCAAACGGGCAGCAGGCTGAGTAGTCACTTGCTTATTACATTTCAGGAGAGTCTTTCATGGAAAACTGGCTCGATTTTACGACACTTCCACCAACTTCTTTGCCATCGTTGATGATCAATTTGCTTCTAGGCATCTTGCTTTCAAGTGTACTGGCCTGGTACTACGCGCGATATGGCAAATCGCTCTCCAACCGGGCCAGGCTAGCCCACTTTTTGCCGCTGTTGACCTTGACGACAATTTTGGTGATTTCAATCACCAAAGTCTCAGTAGCGCTTTCTCTGGGCGCGCTTTCCATCATTCGTTTCCGAACCGCCATAAAGGAACCGGAGGAATTGATGTATCTCTTCATCGCCATCGCTACTGGATTGGGGTTAGGGGCCGACCAACGGTTGACGACGTTAGGCGCTATGTTAGTCATCCTCAGCTATCTCCTGGTGCGTGCATTGGTGACGCCAGGACCGTTGAAAAACAACCTATACCTGAATGTGTCGGCTTCCTGGCCCGACGCCTCTTTCTCGCAGATCAATCAAATCCTGCTCCAACACGTCAATTCGGTCGACCTGCGCCGTCTGGACCGGGATTCCTCCACGCTTCAGGCAACCTATTTGATCGACTGTTCCGACGACGAGACGTTGTCGGCATTGATGGACGATCTGAGCACTCGCTTGCCCAGATCCGAGCTCAGTTTCGTCGAACAAGACAGCACGCTGATCAGTTAGCATACAAACCAGTCGATGAAGATCATACGATCCAAACAGCGGCATACGACACAGGCCATAGCCTGGCTCATCGTGATTCTCCTGATATTTGTCCTGGGGTTACGCGCCCGCCGGGCCGAGCGAGAGGGCGCTATCGAGTCAACCCAGCCAGTCTTTGCCTACCTAAACGCGCCGACACTGGCGACGAACAACTTCGTGCGAGTCGACGTAGGCAATACCACGAATCTCCCTATAGAGGTGCTGGGGTTTGACGTGAACGGAAGCACATTCTTGCCGGCCCGCCGCTATTGGCTGTCCATGGAATCAGTCGATCTGCTAATTGACGTGAATGAAGCCGATAAAACAGCCAAAGTGAGTGACATCGTGCTGCAGGCCTTAGAGCCAACCCAGAATCCCGTGGTAAGCTACGCCCGTTTCAACATCCCACTGGCTGAAATTCACCGGCAGAACAGTGAACACGACTTTATGCAGGAGATGAACATCCAGGTGCTGACACGCATCTTGGGGATAGACGAGGTAGAAACGACGCCGGCGCGTCACGGTTATCCGACTGCCCACACAGTCCCAACACCCTCCGATCAATGACGAAGAAAAGATGACACTCGCTCCCTCTTTCGGCTTGGCCTCGGGAGATCCCGCGCGTCGGAGTCGCCTCAAGCCCACCCTACGCTACGAAATCAAGTTGGTCTGTGATCCACAGGCAACGGGAGGTTGCATTTTGTCCCGGGCCCGCTCGTGGATTCGAATGCACGCGGCAGGTTTCGTCGCCGCCTATCCACCACGCCAGGTCAACAGCTTATATTTCGATACCCGGGAACTAAGCGCTTTGAACGATAATCTGATGGGGATCTCTGGGCGGCGAAAATTGCGCTTGCGGTGGTATGGTCAGGAACTGCCAGATATCCACCCCATACTCGAGCTAAAACAGAAACACAACCTACTTGGTTGGAAAGCACAACATCCCTTATCACATTCACTCAATCTAACCTGTCCATGGGCAGAGATTCTGAATGTGATACGAAGCGACGTTGACTTGACCTGGCGCTTCTTGATGCAAACAATGGAACATCCAACCCTGATTAATTACTACCAGCGTGAATATTATGCCACCCCTGATGACGCTATACGAGTTACACTGGACTTTGACCAAGTGGCCTATGGTCAACGCTTCACCCCCCACCCCAATCTGACCAGCCCGCTGCCCCTAGAAAGTAACGTGGTTATTGAGATCAAGGGGGATCACGAATACCGTGAGCGCATCCAGGATATTACGGCCCAATTCCCCGCGCCCCGTTACCGCAATTCCAAGTACGTTCGAGGTCTTTTGGTTTCTATGTTATAGCATTATCTTACAAGTAGAACAAGTACATCTCTATTCTTTGGATACTAGCGCCCCACCCAAACGACGCGCCCCCGCCGCCAGATCATCGAGCGAGACCAGCGTGAAAGCCAGGCGGCAATGATGATCCCCGCCGCCCCCGGCGCAGAAGCGCCCGCCCGGCACGTAGGAGACGCCGGCCGCCTCGGCGGTGGGCAGGAAGGCGGCGCTGTCCACGTCCGCGCCCAGTTGCACCCAGACGAAAAATCCGCCGCCGGGTTTGTTCCAACGACAGACCGGCGGGAGATGATCGGTCAACGCCGCCAATAGAACGTCCCGACGCTCCCGGTACGCGGCCCGCAATCGTTCCACCAGATGATCGAGGAAGCCCAGTTCGATGAAGGCGGCGACGACGTGGGCGGTGAAATGATTGACCCCGCCGCCGCTGTCCAGCATGCCGCACCCGACGCAGCGCTGCACGATCTCCGGGGCGGCCGACAACCAGCCCAGGCGCAGACCCGGCGCCAACACCTTGGAGAAGGAACCCAACCGCACGATTGGACCGGCCGGCGCGAGTTGGTCGAGCGACGGCGGCGGCGGATCGTCGTACCACAATTCGCAATAGGCGTCATCCTCCAACACCAACAAATCCGGATGACCCTCATGCTGCGCCCGTTGCGCCAGCCTCGCCAACACCCCGCGCCGCTCCATCGTCATCGTCGCGCCGGTGGGATTGTTGTAAGTTGGGACCGTGTAGAGCAAGCGGGCCGCCCGCCCCTGTCGCGACAACGCCTTCAGCGTCTCGTCCAGCGCGTCGACCTGCAACCCCTCGTCGTCGCCCGGAATCGGGATCAAATCCAAATCGTGATCGCGGAAGATACGCAGCGCCAGGTGATAGACCGGCGATTCCACCAGCGCCACGTCGCCGGGCCGCGTCAGCAACGTACACAACATATCCAGCGCCTGCGACGTCCCCCCGGTGATCATCATCTGTTCCGCCGGCGGCGCGTAACCCATCCGTTCCATCCGCGCGCACACCTGCTCGATCAGGCGGGCCGGCCCCCGCTCCGCCCCGTAGCACAAGGGCAACGGGCCGTCCCGTTCCAGCGCCGCCTCTGTCGCCCGCCGCACCTCATCGACCGGCAACAACGCCAGCGCCGGATGCCCCCAGCTCAACTCGACGACGTCCGGGCGCAGGAAGAGCTGCACGTCACGCAACATTTTCCCCTCCGTCCTCCGGGGTCGGCAGCGTGAAATAGAAGGTGCTCCCCGCGCCCACCTCGCTCTCGACCCCCACCTCGCCATCCAGCTTATCGACGATGCGGCGGACGATGGAGAGGCCCAATCCGTGCCCTTGAATCCGCAACTCGCCCAGGCGCTCGAAGGTCTCAAACAATTTCGCTTGCTCCCCCTCGGAAAGGCCCGCGCCGTTGTCGCGCACCCAGAAACGGGCCCGACCGTCAGCCTGCGCCTCGCCGCCCAGGGTCAGCCGGGGCGGATCACCGCCGTATTTGACGCCGTTGCTGAGGTAATTGACCCACACCTCCTCAACCCACGGCCCATATCCCACGGCGACGGGCCAATCGTCGAGCGTTTCAATCTCCGCCCCACGCTGCTCAATCTCACCTGCCAGCCGAGACAGAGCCTCCGAGACAATCGCCGCCATATCCAGGGGAACCGTGTCGATCTGCTCTTGCTTGCGCACGCTGGAAAGTAACAACAGCTCATCCACAATGCGGATCGCCTTCTGACTCTTTCTAGACAGCGTCTCGGTGATCGCCTGCTGCTTACCCTCCGACATTGAGACGTAACCGGAGCGCATAATGTCGGCGTAGGTCGCGATGATGCTGATAGGGCTTTTCACGTCGTGCGCCACAGTGTGAGCGAAAGCGTCCAACTCAGCATTTTGCCGCTCCAGTTCTTCCGCGTGCTCGCGCAGCGCCTCCTCCATCTCCTTCCGCCGGGTGATGTCGATCACAAAAGCCATCACGA
>DAOTUC010000058.1:0-16479 GCA_034437315.1 Anaerolineae bacterium | reverse complement strand
GGCTGTCCCCTCGCTCGTCTGGCCCGGCTCGATGTGCAACGGCAAGCGGTCGGTCACGACGACCGTGCGCGTTATCCGGCCGGCGTTGGTCACGCCGATCGTATAGGTCAGCGGCGCGCCGGAGGAGACGATGGTGGGACTGGCCCCTTTATGGATGTCCAATAATGGCCTGACGAGCGCCTCAACGGTCGCGACAGAAACGTCTCCCCAACCCTCTAATGAAGCGGCGCGCAGCACGTTGGTCAATGGCCCGCTGTAATCGTTGGTCACCGTCAGCGCTAGCGTCTCGCGCCACACGCCGCCGGGCCCGGTGATGGTGGGCGTCCAGGTCAGCGCGCCGCCGGGCGTCAGGGCTGTCCCCTCACCCGCCTGGCCCGGCTCGATGTGTAGCGGTAAATGGTCGGTCACGATGACGGCGCGCGCGATCCCGCTGATATTGGTCACGAGCAGCGTATAGGTCAGCGGCGCGCCGGCGAAGACGACGGCGGAACTGGCCTGCTTGTCTACGTCTAACACGGGCGGGATGGTCACAGATACCGTCGCCGCGCCGTGCGCCCCTTCGACGGTGTCGACGTGCACCACGTTGGTCAGCGGCCCGCTGTAATCGTTGGCCGCCGTCAGCGCCAGTGTCTCGCGCCACACGCCGCCGGGGGCCGTGATGGTGGGCGTCCAGGTCAGCACGCCGCCGGGCGTCAGAACGGTCCCGCCGCTCGTCTGGCTTGGCTCGATGTGTAATGGTAAATAGTCGGTCACGATGGCCGAGAGCGTCACGGTCCCGGTGTTGGTGATCTGCAACGTATAGGTCAACAGCGCGCCTGGGGCGACCGTATCAGTAGCAACGCGCTTCGTCATCGCCAAACCCGGAATGTCTTCCTGCACCGCCGCCAGCGCGTCCACGATGCCCCAGCCGTAGACGTTGTTGGGGACGTCGCCGGCGACGTCGTCGCCGCAGGTTTGACTTGTCGTGCGGGGGCGGGCGGTCCGGGTGATGACGTGTTCCGTGGTCGCCACATCCCCGATGAGCACGGGCGCCGCCGACCACAACAACGCCGCCGTCCCCGCGACGTGCGGCCCAGCCATCGAGGTGCCAGAGAGCGTTCCGTAACGTCCGCCGGGATAACTGGAGCGCACGCTCACCCCCGGCGCTGCGATCTGCGGCTTCATCCGCCCGGAGCCGTCCACCGTCACCGGCCCCCGGCTGCTGAAACTGGCGATACCGTCGCTGCTGTTGGTTGCGCCCACCGAGAAGGCCGCGTCGTAGATCGCCGGCGGTTCCCGGACGCTGCTACAGGAAGAGCCAGAGTTGCCGGCCGAGGCCACGACCAGGATGCCCGCCGCCCGTACGTTCTCGACCACGTCTAACAATACGTCTGGATCGGTACACCCTTCCGAAACTGGGCACGTCCAGGAATTGTTGATCACGTGGGGCGCCCGGGCCGGGTCGCCGTCGATGAACGGGTCGCCGTCCAGCGGATAGGGAGCCAGGAAGAATTGGAAACATTCGGCGTAGGTCGCTGGCGAACCGACGCCCCGGTCCATATTCCGGCAGCCGATCCAGCGGGCGCCGGGCGCCACGCCGATCTGGTTACTCCCGCCATCGTGGCCTACAATCGTCCCCATCGTGTGGGTGCCGTGTCCGTGATCGTCGCACGGCGCGGGGGAATCGGCCCCGCAGACGCCGCCTCCGCTGTGAATGGCGTCGTGCCAGTGATAGTCGTGGGTGACAGTGATCCCGTCGAAGCCCCGGTACTGGTTTTTCAGCGCCGGATGCGTCCAATCGTAGCCGGTGTCCTGCCCGGCGACGACGACGCCCTGCCCGGTAAAGCCCAGGGCCCACACGTCGTCGGCGTTGACCTGCCTGACGCCCCACTCGATGGCCTGGGGGGCCAACGAGCGCGCTTGATCCGGCGGCGTGTTGTTCGGCGCTGGATCCGGCAACGTCTGGCGCACCCAGGGATTGGCGGCGATGCGGGCGACCTCGGACCGTTGGGCCAGGTTGGCGATGAGCGCCCGGTCGCCCTTAGCCGCGATCATATTGACGACGTAGAAGGGGCGATAGACCGCGCCGGCCCGGTCCAGTTCGGCGTGTAGGGGGGGCTGGGTGCGTAACGCCACGTCCCGGAGGGTGTCGTAGACGTAGCGCAAGCGAGCTTCCCGGCTTGGCTGGTCGGGCGCAGCGGAAAGATCCGCCTGTTCGACGAGCAGGATCAGGAACGACGACTCGTCGCTCTCAGCCGCCGTCTCCCAAACGTGGGCCGAGACCTTGGGCGGCGGCGGGGTTCCCACCGGTCTGGCCTGAGTGGGCAATGTGCGCCCAACCAAGAACAGGGACGCCAATGACAAACCTAGTAGAATGCCCCAGAGGCGCTGGTTATGATTCATATGAAGTTACTCGAAAGACTGTCTGGCAATGAGAACTGGAGTTTTCAACAGATCGTTATTAGAATGCGAGCGCCATAATTAACCGATAGAATTCTTGTACGTCGAGCAAGAATTTTGCTCTGGCTCGTCCAGGTTAGGAACATGGTAATCCGCTTGACCCGGCGGATGCTGGCGCAGGTGCGTCTCATCGAGAACGTCCGCTGCTCCTCGGACGCCAATTTGGCCTTGACGACCGGTGTGGATCGCAGTACAATGCCGGTATTGGAGAATAGACGAAACGGGGGTAAAGACTTTATGCCTTTGTACGAATATCAATGTTCAGATTGCGAGACTTGCTTCGACGCTTTGCGCGCGATGTCTGAAGCGGATGCGCCTATCGCGTGCCCCAATTGCGGAGGCGAGGAGACGCGACGGATGATCTCTCTCTTCTCCGCCGTGGGCGACGGGCGGGTGATCGCCGGGGCTGGCGCATCCTGCGGTTCCTGCTCCCCCTCGGCATCGTGCGCTACGTGCGGCCAAAAGCCATAAGCAGCACCCGACCGCCATCATCCTGATGGCATGCCAGTTTTTTTACCAAGTGTCGGATTTGACTACGTCTCTTTCCACTTCTGGATGGTGTCTTGAACGAAAGCGCGCACCTGCGGATCGGCGATTTCTTCTGGCGCGCCAAACGTGTGCAAACCGATGTGGAAACACAAGCTCCCGTCTGGATTGGTCGTGAGATGGATGTTGTGTTTTTGCATTGGTGGATATTGCTCCAACCGCTCCTCAATCAAGCGGTTGATCTCGTCGGCCGGCGTCGACAGAGGCTCTATGGGCGTAGAAGTCGCGCCGGGTCGGTTGACGCTAAACAGACCTGAAGAGCGACCTGTCTTCTCCCGTGGAAAGAGGTCGGCGCTCTGCAATTTTTCCAGGAATGCCTCCGGGTCTATGGCGGGCTCGACGCTGGCGGGCGTTTCTTCGTCCTTGCGCAGCGCCGGCAGCCACCCCTTGGCGAACAGCGTGATGGCTTTGATCGCCGCGACCGCCTCTCCTCCAACGTGTCGATCCTTGATCTCGCGTAAATGTCCATAACGTTGGCCCAGCACGAACACAACGAGCTCCCCTTTCGGCATCCGGCAAACCCGCAGCAGTTCCTGCGCTTCATTCTCGACCCCGTTACGACTCGCGGCCTGTCCAGGCGAGGCGGCAGTTGAGTGAAGCGAGGACTGGGCGCCGCTCTGGGCGCCGCCGCGGACGTACTCATATAACCAGAAGGCCAATCCACCGGCCAAGGCTAACAGGGCGAAAATCAAAATCAAAATCGCCCAAGCTGGTATGACATTCATCATCGTCTCACTTTCTTAACCTGGACGAACCAGAACGAAATCGATCAACTTAACTGGAGTTTTCCAGTTGATGTTAACTACTGCTGCGGTCATCTTTGAAAACCATCTTGCAAGCTACAAATATGCACAAGGAAACATAATTTTACCATAATTAGCTTGCCTTAGCGGCGACTTGTAGATTGTTACAGCCAGGTGGAAAACTCCAGACTTAATCATACCACGTATAGAGCGAACTGTCCATAGGAAAAAGGTAATCGTGATGCCATTCGCTTTCCTCTAAGCCCGCCCAATGGTATAATCTCGCCACATGAATACCACGACTGTTCGCTCACAACGATTGCTCTTAAACGACCTTCCCGGCGCTGTCCTGGGGTTATTTGTCGCCCGTCTTGCGTTGGAGCTGGGGGGTCGACCATGGCCCGGCTTTTTCGTCAATGCTTTGGTCATCATTTTGATAGGGCTTGGCGTCTGGGGCGGTTTTGCTCTGGCCCGCCGCGTTGCGATAGGCCCATTGGCCGTTTTCGTCTCCTGGCGCACGTTGCCTCTCCTCGTTTACGTCGTCTGGCCCTATCGCGCGCTTGAAGTCGCTGGCGCTGTCGCCGCCCTCGTCGCCTTGCTCTGGTGGGGGCCGAGCGTGTTGTCGGCGTTGCGCTCGCGCGAGGGGCTGATGGACGGCGCGGTCTTCGTGGGCGCGTTGATCGCGTATGGCGTCACGAGCGCCCCCGGCCTGCTCCCGGCCGACGCCGGTGAATTCCAATTGGCGGCGACCCTTCTGGGCGTGCCCCACCCTCCCGGCTTCCCACTCTACACGATGGTCGCTCACCTGTTCGTCCGTTTGTTGCCGTGGGGAGCGCCCGCCTACCGGTTAAACTTATTCAGCGCCCTGGTCTCGGCGACGACGCTGCTTGTTCTCTCCCGCGCGACGCGCCAATGGGCCCGCCGCCTGGGCGCATCCGGTCGGTTAGTCGCCGCCAGCGGCATAATCAGCCCGCTGACGCTGGGGACCGCCGTCACATTCTGGGCCCAGTCGACCACCGCCAGTAAACGCCCCTTCACCGCGTTCTTCCTGGCGCTCGTGCTCTACTTCCTCTCCCGTTTCGCCGCCGCCGATAACGAACAGGAGGCGAAACGGCCGCTCGCCTTGCTGGCGCTGTCGCTGAGCCTGGGATTGGGCCACCACCCCCCATTGATCTTCCTGACGCCTTTTTTCGTCGCTTACTTGTTGCTAATCGACCCCCGCCTGGCTCTGCAACCCCGTCGCTGGCTGCGCCCGGCGTTAGCCGGCCTCGCGGGCTTGGCGCCGTTGGCCTATCTCCCAATCCGGGGCGGGATGGGCGCGCCATTGGCTCCTGATAATCTGAACACGCTCACCGGCTTTCTCCACCATTTCCTGGCCCTGGGGTTCAGGGGGGATATGTTCGCCTTCGCCACCCTCCAGGATCTGCCCCACCGCCTGGCCCTTCTGCCGACCCTGTATCCTTTTCAATTTAACCTCGTGCTCCTGGCGTTGGCGCTGGTGGGATTTGTGGCTATGGCGCGGCGTGATTACAAGCTCTTCATCCTCCTGTGTGGAAGCTTTCTGTTGCACACCTTCATCTCAATCACCTACCGCGCGCCCCAGACGGTTGAGTACCTCATACCGGCCTACCTGCCCCTCGCCATCGCCGTTGGCCTGGCTCCCGCGCTCGCCGCCGGGCCGACGCGCCGCCATTGGCCCAGACTTCTGACGGCGCTGGCCCTGTGGGGCGGCTTGCTCAATGGGTGGGCCCACGCGCCCAGCTTCGTGGAATTGGCTGATGATTACACCGCCCGCCAGACGGTCGAGCCCCTGTTGACGAGCGCGCCCGCCGATTCGCGCATCCTGGCCGATTGGCGCTGGGCGACGCCGCTGCTCTACCTTCAGGAGGTCGAGGGATTGCGCCCCGATGTGGATGTGCGCTACGTCTATCCGGTCGCCGGTCAGGATTACGCCGATGTCTGGTGGCAACGGATCCAAGAGGCTCCGCCCGACCAGCCGGTTCTGCTAACTCACTTTTTCGAGTTTGACGATTGCGTCATCGAGCCATGGGAATCGGGGTTCCTGGCGCGCCCCTATCCCGTCGATACGGCGCAAGCGCCCCTCATGCCGCCGTCGACCGTTTTTGGAGGCGCGATAGACCTGCTGGGCCACCGGCTTACCGGCGAGACGATCCAGCCCGGTCAGACGCTCGAATTTGTCCTGGCCTGGCGCGCGTCCACGATACAGCCTGCGCTGCCAAGCGCTCCATCCTTTACCCTGCGCCTGGTCGACGCGGAAGGGCGGCAATGGGCGCAGGCAGACCGTCGCCTGGTCGAGGCCGAACGCGGCGATGCAAGCGTCCACTTCGCGCGCGTGGTCTTGCCGCTCTATCCGACCCTGCCGCCCGGTGAATACCGAGCGACGCTGGGCGCATACGTCCAGACCGCCGCCGGGTTCGAGGATCTCCTCCCGGAGGGCGGCGACGGCGAAACGCGCGTGACGTTGACCGAACTGGAAATCGCGCCGTCGGAGCAGCGCCCCTTCACCCTCCGCCGGCGCAGCCTAGCCTTCGAGAATGGCCCCACGCTGGTCGGGGTCGATTACGACCGCGGCGCGCCGGACGTGCTGCGCGTCTACCTGCATTGGCGGGGGGCGATACCCCCCGGTTGGCAGGTCCATCTGGACGCCGTCCCTGGCGCGGCAGGCGTCGCCCCGCTGCCCGCTATACCGGACGGCGCGTATCAGACCGTGAGCGTGGATCTGATTGATGTGGGGTGGGCGCCGTTCCGCCTCACTGTGACCGATGAGACCGGCGCACCGGTGCGAGCGGCCGGGCCGTGGGGTTGGAGGTCAACCGGTGGATGGTTGCTGCCCGCCCCGCTTGACGCCCGTTTCGCGCCGCTGGGCGACGAGATGGTCGTCGTCGGCGCCGACGCCCGCCCGGCGCGACCGGGCGAGACGATGACGGTGGACGTGACGTTGCTCGCCTTGCGCCCTCTGTCCATCGACATCGCGACCAGCGTGCGGCTGTTGGGACCGGATGGGCAATGGTTAGACGCTCACGATTGCCAACCGGGCCTGGGGGCCGTCCCGACCCTCAAATGGATTCGGGGCAGCCGGGTCGTCGATCGGCGACTCTTGCACATCCCCCCGGAATTCGCGGGGCGAGAGGTGCGCGCAGTCTTCCTGGCCTACGAGAACTTCCGTATGACGCCGCTGCCGTCGATGGACGAGCGTTTCGACCAGACGCCGTTGGGTTCATGGTCATTGCCGTAGATAGGACGGACTTGATATGACAACTCAGGATTTGCTCTACCGGATGTTCAATCAGATGTTTTCCGGGCACCCGGTCGGCGGCGGATTGAGCCGTCGCTGGCGGGCTGTTTTAGCGACGCTGGCGCTATGCGCCATCCTGGCGCTCGGCCTGGGCTACCTATTGGCCGAGTTCGGCGTCTTGATGATTAGCGTGGGCCTGATCGCTCTCTTCGTAGCCCTGTGGGTGTTGCGAGATATAGAAATCGCTTACCTGGGCGTGATCGGCGTCGTCACCCTGTTGCCTTTCGCTTCCTTTCCCTTCAGCATTGGTTTCACGCCCACTTTCCTCGACGCGGCGCTGGGCGCGCTCTTCTTCCTGTGGCTGTTTCAAATCGCTACCGGCGCACAGCGTGATTTGATCGTCACGTCGCCGGGGACGTTCGTCGCTGTGTTCACTCTGTTGGCGATTGGCGCGTTCATCGTGGGCCTTTCTCACGCGCCGTTGACCACTTACCTCCTGCGTCACTTCGCCGAGGTGCTGTTGAGCATCACCCTGTTCTTCCTCGTCGTGAACACTGTGCGCGACGTCGAGCGCCTGCAACGAATCGTGCGGATGCTGATCTTCGGCGCGTGCGGCGCGGCGCTCCTCGGCGTCGCCCTCTACGCGCTGGCGACCTATGTCTCCGACGCGCTGGTCATCGACCTGCTATCCGCGCTGGCCCGACTGGGCTACCCCGCCGGGCCGGGCGTCTTGCGCTACATCCGGGATGACCCATCGTTACTGATGCGGGCTACGTCCACCTCGGTGGATCCCAACGTGCTGGGCAGTCTGCTTAACATGGCGTTGGGCGTTAGCATCCCACAGCTATTCGCCCGGCGCCCACTCATTCGCCGTCGTTACCTGGTACCGATGTTGGGCGCGATGTCCTTGTGCCTGGGCTTGACGATCAGCCGCGGCTCGATGGTCGGCCTGGGTGTGGTCTTGGCGCTTCTTGCCACCTTCCGCTACCGCAAGTTATGGATCTGGTTGATCGCGGCCCTGGCGCTTATGCTGCTGTTGCCCCAGACCCAGGATCTGGTCAGGCATTTCGCGGAGGGCTTTCAAACGGCGGATCTGGCGACGCAGATGCGGATGGGCGAGTACAAGGATGCCCTGATCCTGATCGGACGATACCCGTGGCTGGGGGTGGGTTTCGCCGGTTCGCCCGATATTGATACCTACATCGGCGTCGCCAACGTCTATCTCCTCATCGCCGTGCAGATGGGCCTGATCGGTTTGACCAGCTTTCTGGTCGCGATGGCGGCCTTATTCATCGACTTCTGGCGCACGCGCACGCGCGCGCGCGACCTGGCGGCCCAAGCGCCGCATATCGAACCCCTGTGGTGGGGGCTGCACACCGGCGTCGCGGGCGCGTTGGTGGGCGGCGTCTTCGATCATTACTTCTTCAACATGGATTTTCATCATTCGGTCACCCTTTTCTGGCTGGTCCTTGGGCTGGCGGCGACGTCGACCAGGCTCATCCAGAGGCGGCGGGCCGAATCGCAGGAGGCGCGCGACTATCCGGGTGATGATGCAAAGCGGGAGTGGGGAATATGACGCCTGTAAATATAGCCTCGGTGATCGCCGCTGTTGTGTATCTCTTGACCGTCGCCGTTTTCCTGAAACGACGGGGATTTCGCGACCGGATGGCGTATCTTTTCGTCCCCTATGCCGCCTTGTTTTGCCTGTGGGAACTCGCTCGCTTGGCGCTTGAACTGGGTTGGTTGGCCGTTCCCGATGGCGCGGCGTCTCGCGTATCGCTCTACGTCATCTTTGTGCTCGCTGTATGGTATCTGCAATTGACCCGGATTTTTCTGGGGTATGAGCGCCCAGGCTGGTTGTGGCGGCTGTTGGGACTTGCCGGCTTGATTGGCCTGGCGATCGTGGAAATCTACCTGCCCAGGCTTCCCGAAACGCTCCCCATCGCCGGACGTTGGACGCTCGCACGTTGGCGGCTACCGGTCAGCATCGCGCTCCTGGGCTGGGGCCTCTTTATGGGCGGCGTGACGCTGATGATCATCGTCGCCCGTCGCCGCGTTCATCAGCCGCTCCACAAAAACCGGATGATCTATTGGTTCCTGACGTTGACCCTATCCGCCCTGGGAGCGGCGCTGCTCCTGGCTCAACATCCATTCCTGTCCATCATCTTCTACCTATTGCACGTTCTGAGCGTGACCAGCGTCCTCTTAACCCATCGGCTGCCTGATGTGCGTCATGCGGTGCGCCAGCTCGTCGGCTATTTGATCACGACGCTCGCGACCATCGCGCTCTACACCGGCGGCTTTCTCCTGGCGCAATACGTGCTCCAAATCGCCCCGACGTACCACCTTGTGACGGTCGGCGTTGGCTTAAGCTTGATCCTGGCGCTGCTCTTCAATCCGCTCCTGCGAATCATCCGCCGCTTCGTGAACGGCTTGCTCGTGGGCGCGAGATATGATCACAACCAAGCGTTGCGCGAGTATAGTCAACAAATTAACAACGTCGTCGAGTTGGAGGCGCTCGCTTCCACCGTGGTGAATTTCGCCCAGGACGCCCTGGATGCCCGGCATGGCGCTCTCTTCGTGGTTCATCCTGATCTCACTGAATCGGATTCAGAGGAGCGGGATGGAAAGGCGGCGGGGGCCACATATCGCCTGCGTGGTGTAAGCGGGGGAGAATCGGAGGGCGGAGAAACGCCGTCCGGGGTGTTGAGCGGGTCGAGCACGCTGGTCGATTGCCTGAAGCGGGAACAAGTCTGCCTGACCCAGTATGACGTGGATTTGCACCCGCGTTTTGGGGCCCTTGCGGCCGATGAACGGGCTTGGTTGAAGCAACTGGATATGGATATCTATATCCCCATTCACGCTCAGGGTGAATGGGTAGGCTTGTTAACGCTGGGGCCCAAGCGCTCAGGCGACCGTTATTTTGAGCCGGATATGGTTTTGCTGGCGACGTTGGCCGATCAAACAGCCGTGGCGCTTGATAACGCCCGCCTGTTTGACGACCTGAAAGCCCGCAATGAGGAAATCAAGCGGTTGAACGAGGCGTTGGCCCGAGCTAATCAAGAGTTAACGCGCATGGGCCGCGCTAAATCTGACTTTATCGACATTGCCTCCCACGAATTGCGGACGCCCCTCACGCAGGTCAAGGGCTACTCTGGTATCATCAAAGAGATGGTTGAAACCAATTCGCTGGACCCATTGGCGGCTGAGAATATGGTGCGGGGGCTAAATATCGCCAGCCAACGCCTGGAAGAGATCGTGGATATGATGTTCGACGTGGCGCAGATCGACACGGAGACCCTGTCGCTCAATCTGTCGCTCAAACCCATCCAGCCGATTATTGAGGCCGCCGCGGAGCAGTGGCGTTCGGCGCTGGAGGAACGGGATCTGGCGCTGACGATTGCCGGATTGGATCACCTGCCGCCGATCTCATCCGATGTCCAGCGTCTGGAGCAAGCGTTCTCCCAGCTTATTCAGAACGCCATCAAATTCACGCCCGACGGCGGACACATCCAAATCACCGGGCGCTTGCAAGCGTGGACCCTGCCTCGAGACCAGCGGGTGGAGATTATCGTAGCGGACACCGGCATCGGTATCGCCCCGGAGGATTTGGAAAGTATCTTTGAGAAGTTCTACCGGCCTGGCGACGTGCTGTTGCACAGCACCGGCAAGACGAAGTTCAAGGGAGCGGGGCCGGGATTGGGGCTGACGATTGTGCGCGGCATCGTTGAGGCGCACGGGGGGCGCATCTGGGCGGAGAGCCCTGGATACGATGAGGAAAAGCGCCCCGGCGGGGAGTTTCACGTGGTCCTGCCGGTGCATCAAGTGGAAGTGAAGAGGGGATAGCTGGCTCACAGGAACAAGAACAAGGAGAATGACGATGAAATTGGATTACAAAAAGACATTTTTGATCGGATTTGGCTTTTTCGGCATCAGCGTGATGTGGACGCTTTACAACGCTTACGTGCCCATCTATCTCCAGGCCGGCCGGCCGACCTTCGACGCGCCGGGCGAGGTCGGTTTTGGCCTGGGGGCGGGGATGACCGGCGTCATTATGACGCTGGACAACGTGGCCGCCTTTTTCCTGCTCCCGCTGATCGGCGTCTGGTCCGACCGGGTGTGGACGCGCTTTGGACGGCGCAAGCCCTTCATCCTGGCGCTGGCGCCTATCGCCATCGCGGCCTTTATTCTCATCCCCGTCGTCATGCAGATGATCCCGCCCGAATGGAGCGGTGAGACAAGTCGCCTCACTACTCAATTGGCGCTATTCATCACGGTGATCGGGCTGTTTCTCCTGACGATGTCCGGTTTCCGCACGCCCATCATCGCCCTGATGCCCGACCTGACGCCCAGTCCGCTGCGCTCGCAAGCGAACGGCGTCATCAACTTGATGGGTGGGATCGGCGCGTTGGTCGCCACGCTGGGCAGTAGCCTGCTCTACCGGTTGGGGCAAGGCGCGCCCTTTATCTTCGGCGGCGTGTTGATGGCGCTGGCCGCGTTGATGCTCTTTTTGTTCGTCCGGGAGACCCGCGATTTCGAGGCGGCGGGCGAACAAAAAGAGAAAGAGGGATTGGGCGGCCTGCAGGGAATCGCGCGCGTCTCGCCCGAGGCCCGGCGGAGCTTGGCCTTCTTGATGGGCGCGATTTTCTGCTGGTTCGTCGGTTACAACGCGGTCGAGACTTTCCTCTCCTCCTACGGCGTCAGCGAACTGGGGATGTCCACCGGGCAAGCGCCGCTGCTGATGGGGGTGGCGTCGCTGGCTTTCCTGGCCTTCGCCGTGCCGGCGGGTTACATCGCCAACCGCTTTGGCCGGCGGCGGACGATCATCGTTGGCCTGATCATCTTCGGCGGGCTGCTGGCGATCAACTTCTTCCTGCGCAACGCGATCTTGATCTGGCCGATCATGGCCATCGGCGGGATCGGTTGGGCGTTGGTCAACATTAATTCACTTCCTATGGTCGTCGACACCGCCGTCTCCGACGCCGACCTGGGCACGTACACCGGCCTGTACTACATCGCTTCCCAACTAGCCGCCATCGCCGGCCCCACGATCAACGGTTACATCGTCGAGTGGGGCGGCGGCGATTATAATTTGATCTTCCTGGTGACGCCGGCCTTTTTCGCCCTGGCGATATTCTGTATGCTGCGGGTCACGCGCGGAGAGGCCAAGGTGGTCGAGGTGGTGAGCGGGTGATGGATACGCCGATAGCCGAGGAGCGCTTTCCCCAGGTCGACGTCGCCGTCGTGCAGGCCGCGCCGGCGCTCTTCGACCGTGAGGCCACCATTGAGAAGGCCCAGCGTTTGATCGCTGAGGTCGCAGCCCAGGGCGTCCAATTGATCCTCTTCCCGGAGGCCTTCATCCCCGCCTATCCCCGTGGCTTGAGCTTCGGCATGGTCGTCGGCAGCCGCAGCCCCGAGGGTCGGCTGACCTGGGAACGCTACTGGGCCAACGCGGTCGACGTGCCCGGCCCGAGCACCGACGCCCTGGGCGAGGCCGCCCGCGCGGCGCAGGCCTATCTGGCGGTGGGCGTCATCGAACGGGATGATCGTTTCGGCCGGGGGACGCTGTATTGCACCCTGCTTTACTTCGGCCCCGACGGTCGTTTGTTGGGCAAACATCGCAAGCTCAAACCGACCGGGGCGGAACGCCTCATCTGGGGCGAGGGGGACGGCGGCACGCTGACCGTGATCGACGCGCCATTTGGCCGCGTCGGGGGATTGATCTGCTGGGAGAACTACATGCCGTTAGCGCGGATGGCGATGTATGGCAAGGGTGTGGAAATCTACCTGGCCCCCACCGCCGACGCCCGCGATACCTGGCAGGCCACGATGCGCCACATCGCCTGTGAGGGGCGCTGTTTCGTCCTGGGCTGCAATCAGTTCGTGACCAAGGCGATGTATCCGCCGGACCTGGCCGGGATCGAGGATCTGGAGGCGCAACCGGCGGTGATGTGCCGGGGCGGGAGCGTGATTGTCTCGCCGCTGGGTGAGATACTGGCGGGCCCGCTGTACGATCAGGAGGGCGTCCTGTACGCCACGCTGGATATGGGCGACGTCGTCCGTGGTAAGCTCGATTTTGACGTGGTCGGGCATTACGCCCGGCCGGACGTCCTACGCCTGGTCGTCGACGAGCAGCCCAAGCCGCCGGTCTCTTTCCCTTTCTCTTTTCTCGAGACGGATTGATCAGCGCCTCGGCATTCCCTCGTCGTATGTTCTCAAAAAGTAGGGGAGAAATGTTCGTAGTAACGGCTTTAGCCGTCAAAATGACCGCTGAAGCGGTTACTACCAACTATTCCCCGAATTTGAGAGGCTACCCCTCGCCCTTGTTTGCGGGGAGTGAGGGTTACCCAAACTTATCCCGCAGGTAATCGACCACGAGCCGGTCGATCTCGGTCTCGTCGCCGCGCCAGCGCTCTTCCAGGTTCTCCCGGCCGACCAGGGTTTGCAACGCCTGGCGGGTTGCTTCGTCAAAGACGCCGCTGACGGGGCCGTCATAATCGCCGGTCTCGATCAACAGCGCCTGCAACTCGGCGGAGACGTCGTCCAGGGGGATCAGATTCTCCGCTTCCACCGCGCCGAAGTAGAGGTGGTGGGTCTCGACCAGCTTCTGGAGCTTGCGGATTGGCCGGGGGTCGTCGTCCACGCGGAGGTCCAGGTAACGGTCGTTATCGCCGCCGTAACCGCCGCCCTCGCGCACGACCACGACGCAGGCCGACTGCCGGCCCCGGCTATCGCCGCCGGCCGCTTGCCCGGCGATCAGCGCCTCCACCAGCCAATCGGCCAACTCACCTTCGCCGCCCCGCGCCTGTTCGAAACGTTCCGCCATCGCCTCGACGGTGCCGGGGATGAGGATGTTCCCCTGGCAGGCGAAACCCTCGCCGACGACGTGACCGGCCCACTGGTGGCATTCGGAACCGGTATAGGCGGCGGCCCGACCCTCCCGGTCGACCACGCCGACCTGCCGGACGTCGCGCCTGGCGTCGTCGCCCGTCAGCGCTTCTAGCGTCTCCTGGGCGGAAAGTCCCTGCGCCATCAACGCCAGGCCATTCGGGCCATAGGTGAGGTTGGCGTGCGCCTGGGTCGCCACGGCTCCCGCGCCTGCCTGCGCCCACGGGACGACGGCGCCCACTGCCAGGAACTTCGATTGCACAGCCACGCCCCACGCCTGGCGGCCGGGATCGTAGGCCACAATGGAAAATGTCGCTATCGTTTGCATATGATTTCCTTTAATGCTTGACCTTGATGGCCTGTCGGTTCACCGCGCCTTTGAACTGGATCGGCAGGTCGATCATCAATTTGCGGATGTGATCCTTGAGTTGAGAGCGGAGGAATCTGCGGGCGGTCTCATCCTCGGAAAAGTGCTCAATCAGAAACTCGAAAATGGCGTTGGTCTCGCCGTTTTCCAGTTCGTTGACCAACTGATAGGCTTCTTCCAGGTTTGTGATGTCCTGTAGCGCTTGCTCCACCGAAAATTCCAACGTTTTGATCGCCTCTTGCATGATCAACAGGTCTGCCGGTTGCGCCAGTTGTTCCTCCGTTAGCCTGCTGCGCATCCGTTCTTGCCACTGGGCGTGACTTTCCTCCTCGGTCGCGTATTGGCGCCAGAAGGCCGCCACCTCTGGATGGTGGTCGAATTTGTCGGCCAATCTTTCGTACAGGCGCTTGGCTGCCAGCTCGGCCGAGACGGCCAAATCGAATAAATCATTGACAGTCTTCTCATTTGCCATATCGCTCACCTCTCTTAACGCTCATGCTAAGGTTCAAGCCCAATAATGACCAACGGTACCGGTGGGTTGCTCCGCCCGTGCCGCAAGATATTGTGGAGTTCCCCCTCGTAATAGGCGATGCCGCTGGACATCTCCCGCTGCATTGCCTTGGTCGGCAGAATCTCGACGCCGACGTTGATGACCCGCCCGCTATAAAACGCCAGATGTTTGACGAAGAGATCGTAGGCTACAAAAGCATACTTACCGAATTGAACCTCAATAGCAATGCGACTTTTGACGTGATCTGTCTGATTGTAGGAGTAAATAGCTTCGGCCCCTTGATCTAAAAGGTACTGCTTTTGTTCCTCAAGGGACATCGACGACATAGCTTCCAATTGATCGAAATTATGAGCGACGTAATATGAATAACGTGTGGATTGCCAATCTAGGCTTGATAACCTTTTGTCAAATTCAGCATTTATATCAACCGGGCTATAGAGCGCTTTGCCTCTTCTGCCCTTTTCTTTGCTGATTTTCGTACGACATTGTTCGGCATCTATACTCTCAATGACATCCAGCAACTCTTGATAGGTAGCTCTCTCGTGAACTAGAAGCCATTCTTCACCATTCATATGTGAATGCTTTTTGGCAATTTTCATAAATCTTCCCAAGGATTAGCAGTTAGATTGGACTTCTTAGGTGGCTTATAAACCGGTTTGTCAGGCCTGATTCTTAGCTCCCCGACTATGGCCTTCTTAACCCTATCTACAGCTATATCGTAATAATACTCAATCAACTCCGATCCCGCCGCACGCCTATTGTTGATAACGGCCGCAACGGCAGTCGTGCCGACACCCATAAATGGATCAAATACCAGATCATTCTCGTTGGTCATTGATAAGATGAGCCGTTGTACCAAGGCGACCGGAAATTGACATGGGTGGTCTGTCTTTTCGACGTGGTTAGATTTCACATTAGGGATGTTCCAAATGTCAGAAGGATTCTTTCCCTTAGGGTTGCCCGAAAGCCTTCCTTTATTTGGCCCCTTATAATGACGCTTGCCAGGATACTTTTGCGGCACCCGAACAGGATCAAGATTAAAAACGTAATCGTCTGATTTTGTGAACCAATTTATGGTTTCATATCGCCCTGAAAACCGATTTTTGCAGTGAAGCCCATGTCCAAAATGCCAAACGATTCGATTTCTCATTTTTAGGCCATTATCTCTAAAACAATCATATAATAGAATATCTAATGGGATAATCTCACCATTATCTACATAGTTACCTACTTCCCAGCAAATGCTCCCTTCAGGTTTAAGAACACGTATACATTCTTCAATGATTTGTCTTTGTTGCGCTTTGTAAACATCTATATCAAGCACGTCTTCATATTCCTTGCCGATGTTATAGGGTGGTGAGGTAACCACGAGTTGAATGCTTTCATCGGGAATCGCCTTCAAAAATTCCAAGCAATCTCCACAATACAAGGTCACGAAGTTCTCAGAGCTAAACGAGGAAGGAATAGCAATGTCAAACTGACTACTTAAATGTCTTTGCCTTGGTTGTTCAACATCAACAACCATTGAGTTTGTCTGTTTGTGTACAGTCACGGTTTTTACTCCTTACAACTAATAGCACTGACCTAGCTACCAGACAGTTTGGGGTCTTCAGGATTTCGCATGGCCCATCATAGACCCTAAAGGTTTTTGCGCTGGTTTTGATGGAAAAAGGTCATTGTTTAAGGCAAAAACGTTGTTTGCGCGGCCTTGAGCAAAACCTTTAGGGTC
>DAOTUC010000057.1:0-4390 GCA_034437315.1 Anaerolineae bacterium | reverse complement strand
GTGGGGCAGGTCGAAGTGCAACGTGTGATCCCGCATCGCCACCGGGCGCTCCTCTACCTTGGCCGAACTCATGATCCTGACCCGGCGTTCGTCGGCCTCGGAACCGGTGTTGACGAAGACCTCGTCGGGATCCGTCATTGAAATCGCGTTGGCGATTTTCAGCAGCGCCTCTTCGTTCTTGATCCGGCTTAGCTTGTCCAGGGTCTCCTGATTGCAACGTGCTTCGAACACGGCCTGGGCCTCATCCAGGGAGTTGACCCCGCCGATCGCCGCGAGGATGTCAATCCCCTCTTTCAGGTTTAACATACGTTTTCTCCTTAAATATGGGTTGTGATATTCAAACGTCGGTCTGATTCGAAAAATTGACAACGAACCGGTTTTTATAAGATGAAATGCACCCAAATGAGAGAGTTCTGCATAAAAACACAACAGCGAATGAGGAAAGGAACGAATTTTAGTCTCTGGAACAAAGTAGTCTTTGGTAAGGTGTTTCTTACCCATTCTATCACATTGCCCATTCAAACGGGGCAAATGCACCGGATCGAGGCATAAATTCGTTCTATTCGTATCTTCTCAATAACTTGGGGCGAATCTGTTCGTAGTGCGCTTTTAGGGGCGCTGAAGCGCCTACTACGAACAAGCCCCCGGTTTATTGAGAAGATACTTCTATTCTTCATTCGGTGTAGTGTTTGTGGCGGAAAACTTTTATGCAGAACTCTCAAATGATGTAAACGTATAAAGCCAGAGACAAAACCCAGGCGCTAAATACGAGCAGGCCTGGGTTCCATTTATCACTCTGTGGGAAGCCGCGTGAATCCCGCCACGGAGAAATGATTGTCAAAAGCGAAGGCCTCGGCAATCTCCTGCTGTTCCATCAAGGCGAAGCTCACTGCGTCGGTATAGCTAAAGGCCTGGCCGTCGTAACGACGCAGGATCTCGCGCGCTTGCATCTCCAGTTCTTGGTTTGACCACACGCATTTAATGGAAGAGGATTGCTCGAGGATGTCCAGAAAGTCCAGAGCCTTGTGGTATCCGGCATTCCTCAACACGCTCACGTAGGTCTCGGCTGCCACCAGATTAGTGAGCGTCAGCCGGGGATAAAGCACCAAGGCCTCCTGGTAGAACGCTGTAGCAGAAGCGTGATATTTATCTCGGGGATCCAGAATGGCTAACCATGCGCCGGTATCTACGAATAACGCCTTAGTCATTGGACGACCACTCGACCAAGTATTTGTCATGATTCACCGAAAGATCACCGGGACTATCGGTGTCTTCCCCCATCAAGCCGATCAACTGCCAGGCGGGGTCCTCCTTCACCGGCACGACCTCTCGCGCCAGCGATTCTAACCCCTGCCGCAACGCTTCCGCCTTGGAAATATCCAACTTCTCCACGACCCGCTCCAGGATGCTCTGGTGTCTTGGCCCCAGGTAGACCTGCACCGGTTTTTTCTCTAAAACAGTCATTGTTCTCTCCCCTCTTTGCATTTAACAGGATAA
The DNA here is from genome assembly GCA_034437315.1 of Anaerolineae bacterium. Classification (GTDB taxonomy): domain Bacteria; phylum Chloroflexota; class Anaerolineae; order B4-G1; family B4-G1; genus DSAR01. The sequence continues at coordinate 2,893 of DAOTUC010000057.1, read as the reverse complement.
ATGTATCACTATACATTTAGTGTATCACATTTACATTTACCTGTCAAATTCGCCTCATCCTTCCGGCAGCACCTTCCCTGGATTCAGGATGTTCAGCGGATCGAGGGCCTGTTTGATCCCCCGTTGCACGTCCAGCGAGGTCGCGCCCAGCGCATGCTCGACGTAGGGCAGTTTGAACACGCCCACGCCGTGCTCGCCCGAGAGCGTGCCGCCCAGGTCCAGGGCGGTCTGGAAGATCTCGCCTACGATCGGCTCGACCTTGGCCCACTGTTCCGGGTCGCGCCGGTCGAAGAGCACGTTGGGGTGGAGATTGCCGTCGCCGGCGTGACCAAAGACGACGATGGGCAATCCATAGCGGACGCCGATGGCCTTGATGCGGCGGATCGCCTCGGGGATGGCGCTGCGGGGAACGGTGATGTCCTCTCCCAGTTTATTCGGCGCCCGGCGGGCCAGCGAGGGAGAGACCGAACGGCGGGCGCGCCATAACTGCGCCCGCTCCGCCTCGTCCTGGGCCACGCTGACTTTGCGCGCGCCGTTTTCGCGACACACCCGGGCGACCGTCTTAATCTCCCGCTCCACCGCCGCCTCGTCCGAGCCATCCGTCTCGATGATGAGCATGGCCTCGACGTCCAGCGGCAATCCCAATTGCATAGCTTCCTCGATGCAGGCGATGGCGGTCTCGTCCATCATCTCCAACGTCGCCGGGACGACGCCGGCCCGGAGGATGGCGTTGACCGTCCGAGAGGCGTCCTCTAACGAGAGAAACTCGGCCCGCGACGTGCGGACGCAACTGGGCTGGACGATCAGGCGCAGCAGGGCCTCAGTGACGATGCACAGCGTCCCCTCCGACCCGATGAAGAGGGAGGTCAAATCGTAACCGACCACGTTCTTGATCGGTTTGCCGCCCGTCTCCAACACGCGCCCGTCGGCGAGCACAACCTTGAGCCCCATGACGTAATCGCCGGTGACGCCGTACTTGAGGCAACGCGGGCCGCCGGCGTTGCAGGCGATGTTCCCCCCGATGGTCGATTGCTTGTTGCTGGAGGGATCCGGTGGGTAGAAAAGCCCCCGCTTCGCCGCCGCCTCTTCCAGATCGACGGCGACCACGCCGGATTCCACGGTCGCCGTCATATTCTCCTCGTCGATCTCCAGGATGCGATTCATCCGCGTCAGCGAGAGCACGATGCTGCCCGGCGTTGGGATCGAGCCGCCGGCCAACCCGCTCGACATGCCACGCGGCACGATGGGCGCGCCCTCGCGGGCGGCGATCTCGACCACAGCCACGACGTCGGCGGTCGATTCGGGCAGCACGACCACGTCGGGCAACTGCTGCTCGAACGTGCCATCGAACGAATAGGCGACCAGGTCGACGGGAGAGGTCAACACTTTCTCCATCCCCAGCGTCTCCTGAAGTTGCGTGATAGTCTTTTCCATACGTCTAATCTCCCTCCGAAGGCTGGGTCTCGTCCAGCGCATCCAGCACCAATTCAGCCACGTCCTTCACCCGAACGCGGATCCGCTCGGCGCGGGCAGCGTTGGCCAGCGTGCGCTCGCATTGCTGGCAGGCCGAGATCAACGTCTTGGCCCCCGTCTCGGCCGCCTGGCGGATGCGATTGCCCGCTACAGCCTGTCCCACCTCGGGCGCGAAACTCTCCAGATTGCCGCCGCCGCCGCAACAATGGGAGCTATCCCGGTTCTCCGCCATCTCGACCAGGCGCACGCCCGGAAGCTGGGCCAGCACGCGACGCGGGGCCTCGATCACGCCCCCCTTGCGCCCCAGGTCGCACGGATCGTGGTAGGTCACCACCTGCTCCCGCACGTCCTCATCTCCCTGGAGCGGCAGCGCCCCGGCCTCCAGCAGATCGGCCAGGAACTCGGTGGCGTGCAGCACCTCGATCCCCAGGTCGTCTTCCAGATCGTTTACGCCCAGCGCCGCTGGATAGGAATGGGACCAGAAGTGATAACAGGACGCGCACGAGAAGATAATCTTCTTCACGCCCATCGCTTGCACCGCCTCGACGTTGTGCCGGATCAGGTCGCGGGCCTTATCCATCTCGCCGTTGATGAACATCGGGTAGCCGCAGCACCACTCGGACCCGCCCAGGAGGGCGTAATCGACCCCGGCCCGGTCGAAGATCTGCACCAGCGCCTGGGGCACCTGGTAACTGCGGGGGAAGAAAGAACTGACGCATCCGACGAAATAGGCCGCCTCGGCTTGTTCCTTGCCCAAGCCGGTCGGCGGGGAGGGCAGGTTATCGACCCAGATCAAGCGGCCCTCGTTCTCCTCGGCCGAGATGTTGCGATATTGGGCGATGCGGGCGTCCAGTTCGGCCAGAGCCTCGGGCAGCAGCCCCTGCTCGGCCAGGTCTCCCCGCGTCAGTTCGAGAATGCGGTCGACCGCCACGCCGCTGGGACAGGCGAACGTACACGCGCCGCACAACAGGCAGCGGAAAAAGGCCCCGGCGTAGCGCTCGTCCGGGGTATCTAATAGGCCCTCGGTGATCGCCTGCACCAGGGCCACCCGCGCCCGGGGCGAATCGGTCTCGTTCAAACTCTCGCGATAGCCGGGACAGACGGAAAGGCACAGCCCGCAGCGGACACAGCGGCGGGTTTCCCCTTCAGCCGACATCTTGTTGATAGTAATTTGTTCCATAGTCGCTTAGGTTCCTTCAAAAACGGTAGAACTTGCTCAAAGTTATCCTCATCTATAAACGCACCTCGTCCAAATAGACAGATAACATCCTTTTGCTCAGTTACTTATATATTGAGGGTCTTCAGGATTTCGCATGGCCCATCATAGACCCTAAAGGTTTTTGCGCTGGTTTTGATGGAAAAAGGTCATTGTTTAAGGCAAAAACGTTGTTTGCGCGGCCTTGAGCAAAACCTTTAGGGT
>DAOTUC010000056.1:0-8990 GCA_034437315.1 Anaerolineae bacterium | reverse complement strand
ACTATACTTTTGCACTTTTTGATCAAGACCAATTTGTCAACGTCAAACTGTGTATATGATTGTTTTATGCAACACAGGTTGCCAATTTATTAGTCAATATTGATTATTTTGTTGAAATTAGTGTTTTATATTGCGTAAAGGCATAAACTATTGCCGAAGATTATTTCACCAGCACATTATTTCCACTGCCTGCACAGGCTTATTGTTATTTGGCAATATTATACAACTAAATTAGCAGAAGAGCTTTTATGATTGCTATAATTGTACTATCTATCAAAGTTTAATGCTTAAAATAAAAACCGCAAAAGTATAGATCTCCAGAGTCTTGCAGGCTCGGCGCGTCAGAAGTCCGGATCAGCCTGCCCGTAGTAGCTGACTTCAATCTGGGGCAGATCATCGACAGGCTCTTCCTCAGAAAGGAGATTAATGTTCATCATCCCGTCTTCATCCACCTGCTCAATGAGAATCGTCCATATGCCTGGATGGTTGTTGAAAACACAATCTGAGAAGAGCAAGTGGTGATGCCAGCGCTGTCCAGTGGCGTTCAATCTGTCGAGTTGCTTCAAGATTGAGGCCAGACCGAGTCGGGCTGGCGAGCTAGCCGCTGCCTCCACATTGATGGCGGCGTCACCATGAAGCATCCTGACCAATGCTTGCCCGAGCTTGACCAATTCTTGGTTCGAGTAGACCACCCATGTGTCACTATCCGTGCTATTCCCCATGACCAGCGCGTATTTCACATCTTGCTGGTTCAAGGCGCAGTCCGGCGTAAGCATGTGGAAATACCAGATCTTGCCTTGGTCCTCCCAGAGGGCGGCCAACTCCGGTATTCTCTCAACATGTGTCTCTCTCAACGTGCTCCTCCAGCGCCTGCTCGGCTGTTGAGATAGTCAGCGCACGGAAGAAACCCTGCTCCGTGGCAACGCGAAGCGCGCGTAGCGCGTCTACCACCAGGGGGCCGTCACGCCGCAAGGTAATGGAGGCGTGCTGCCCCTCGCGAAGGACGACCTCTCGTTCGCCATCCAAAGCTAGTAATCTGCCGCCTCCCTGGACGATGATCGACTGATCTATCGGCACTTGATGCCACTCCTGGATGTCGAGCGAAGTCACCAATCCTGGTGCCAGGGGAACGGTCACCCGGCCTGCGTCGGGCCTTCCCAGCGAGAAGCACAGACCCCATGGGTCCGTGCGCCGTACCGGTGACAAGAGCCCAGCCACACTAGACATCCCCACAGCGCCGGGCTCGCCACGGGTGACGATCACCATGCACACAAGGCTTGGATCCCACACTGCGCGGGAGCCTAGAGCATCTCCTATGACTAGAGCTACGTCCACCAGCGCTGATGATGGAGCGTCCCCTTCCCGCTGTACCTCCAACCGCTTGCTTCTGTACACAGCTTGGTCCGTAAACTCGGGGTGAAGGGCTACGAAACCAGCCGCCAGCCCGGCTACTGTGCCCTCCACTGGATCGGAGATCACGTTGTTTGTCCCGGTAGAGACGGGGAGGATGGGGACATCCTGGCACCCTTCGGCCACAGCTCGCACCGTGCCGTCTCCCCCTAGGACAACGATGCACCCCGCTCCGCGGTGCCGCATTTCGCGTGCTGCATGGGTCGAATCGGCAGCGGTGTTGTCCACCGGTATGCCGATGACCTGGCTCCTCTTCCGGACTCTCTCCAGTCGACACGGCAACTTCTCCAAGGCGCGGTGCGCGATGCCAAAGATGTCCGGCATCAGATACACATTGACCACATCGAGGGCTTGGAGCGCGGACAGAACCCGCTGGACGATGTTGATCTTCTCCTGAGTTCCCGTCACGCTGCCCAGCGCAACCAGACGACGGATGTCGGACCCTGCCAAGGGATTGGCGATGATGCCGACACTACCTCTCACGGCGCGCTCTTATCTGCCTGCCGCTCCAAGTGTTGCGTGTACGCCTCTTGGATACGCAGTTTCGCCTGGTGACGTTCATCTCCAAACGGACCGGCGCGCAGATCCCTAAGTGCGAGATGAGCGTCAAGCTTCCGCTGCTCGGTTTCCTCCGAGCAGTAGCCAAGCACTTCCGCGGCCGCCAACCCCGCCAACCGTCCCTCTTCCATCGCGGTGCTGGCCTCTTCGATGCCAGCGATGTCACCCGCCACGTAGACGTCGGGAACGGTCGTCTGCATATCCTGGTTGTGGATCGGAATGTGTCCGCCCAGAGCTGGGACGTACCTGAACTTACATCCAGCTAACCACGCGAGCTCTGACATAGGAGAGAGGCCGACGGCCATACACACGGTATCCACATCCAGGCTCTGGCTTGTGCCTTCGATCGGCTGCCATGTCTCGTCAACCTGCGCTATCGTCGCGGACATAACCGACTCCTCACCGTCAGCCCGCAGAATCGTGTGTGAGATATGGATCGGGACCCCAGCGCGCCGGATCTTGCACGCATGCACACCGTATCCGCCAATCTCGGGTAGACCCTCAATGACCGCAACGACGTCCGCACCCGCCTGTAGAAGTTGATAGGACACGATGAGGCCGACATTCCCAGCTCCGACCATCAGGACCCGCCGCCCCGGTAGCACACGGTGCACGTTAACCAATGTCTGCGCGGCCCCAGCGCCCATCACTCCCGGCAGCGTGCACCCAGGAAAAGCCAGTGGCTTCTCCGAGGCTCCTGTAGCCAGCACCAGCTTCTTGAAGTGGAGCAAATCGCCTTTCCCATCGTGCTCCAGAGCCAACCGGTTCCTCTCAAAGAGCCCCCAGCAGACGGTATCCAATTGCACGCTCACGCCGAGATTTTCGCTATCGCCCAGCAACTCCTCCCCGATGTCAAAGCCACGCGTGCCAGCGCGATGACTTGCCGAACCGAAGAACTTGTGGAGCTGCTTGAACAGCTGTCCACCCGGCCTCCGGTTTTCGTCGATGACCGTCACCTGCGCACCGGCGCGTCTGGCCTCGATGGCGGCTGTGAGACCAGCAGCGCCGGCTCCCACAATGGCTATCTCAGTCGTTGTCCCTGGCATTGCATGACCTCCTCAATGGCACGCCTCCCCGCTACTCTCGTCACTCCGCGTACGGCCCCCGTTATCCGCCGCTCCGATAAGACGGGAGCCGGGTTCTTTGGATCGTACGATACTGGTAGCGTCTCCGCCGATCCACCAGTACATACTATGCTAATCCGTGCGCCCGTCGCACCTGGTCCAGCATCCCCTCTGGCGCTGACCGAAAATAGCCGGCGGTGCTCTTCTGGAGCCCGATGCTCTCGCGGAGCCCAACCAGCATCTCGGCCATCTTCAGGCCCGCAGCACTGCAGTCCACCACAGGCACCCCGGTACCCGGTATCTCCCTGTACCCGTGAAGGGAGAGGATTGGACCGTAGTAACCACACCCCACCACTATCACCTCCGCCCCGTCCTCAATACAGCCGTGCGCTACGCGCTCGAAGGTAGGGATAAGTCGCCGATAGGGATCCTCAATGCTCTCCAAGAGTAGGTCGGCATCGGATGGAGGATCAAGTGCCCTGACCGGTAGGTGGATGAAGCGATCCTCCATACCGTACAGCCGCAAGTCGATCTCAATGGTGGGCACCACGCCCGGTGCCACAGTAATTACAGCGAACTTGTGGCCCAGCGTCGTGGCCAGAAGCATAGAGGCCTCGCCTATCCCCACCACAGGGATGTCGACTACCTCGCGGGCCTCCCAGAGAGGGTCTGCCCAGCAACCCAGAACGACGGCATCAAACCCTTCCTCTTGGGCCCCGATGGTGTTCTCCACGACCGCCCGGTTGTTCAGCAGCTCCGTGTACAGCGTGCGTACGTAGCCGCCTGACAAGGGGAGGTGTCTCAAGTGGACGTCGGTATCGGCGTGCGCCACTTGAGGGAAATACTCGCGCAGGGTGTTCCAGAGTGGTACTAGCTCAGAACTCCCCGATGTCGCCTCATTCCAGAAGATCTTCATTGCACGCTCCTTCCGACGACCATCATAGCCGAGTCCATCAATAGACCATTCGCCGAGCAGCCTTGACGAGATCGTCCACTTGGGGCATCATCTCCTCCTCAAGGGCAGGACTGAACGGGACAGGCACGTTGGCCGCTGCCACACGCTCAATGGGTGCATCCAGATAGTCGAACGCTTCCTCGATAATGCGGAACGCGATCTCGCCGCACACCCCAGCCCGCTCGCATTCCTCAGACGCGACGATGACCCGATTGGTCTTCTTGACTGACTTCACGATCGTGTCAACGTCTAGCGGCACCAGCGTGCGAGGATCCACGACCTCTACGTCAATGCCGTCTTCAGCCAGGATGTCAGCGGCTTCCAAGGCTTTGTGGACCATCATGTGATAGGCCACAATGGTGAGATCCGTGCCCTCCCGTTTCACATCGGCGACCCCGAACGGAATCGTGTACTCCTCCTCCGGCACTTCGCCCTTCACCTGATAGTAGAGGATAGCGTGCTCGAAGAACATCACCGGATCATTGCTCCGTATAGCAGTCTTCAGCAGTCCCTTCGCATCGTAGGGCGTGCAGGGCACGGCGACTCGGATGCCTGGTGTGTGCATAATCCAGGCCTCGGTGCGCCCCGAATGCTGGGCTGCACCAGAACGCCCCAAGCTGTTGACCGTTCGTACCACCAGAGGCACTTCGACCTGTCCGCCACTCATATAGCGTATGGCAGAGACCTGATTGAGGATCTGTTCCATACAGCAACCCAGAAACGAGGAGAACATGATCTCTGCTACTGGTCGGACCCCGACCATCGCCGCGCCCAGGCCCATCCCAACAATGGCGTCCTCCGAGATTGGCGTGTCCTTGACGCGCTCGGCCCCAAATTCGTCAAGGAGTCCCTTTGTCACGCCGAAGTTGCCGCCTATGGCAGCAATGTCCTCGCCATAGGTCACGATCATAGGATCCCGACGCATCTCCTCCTTCATTGCCTCGTTGATGGCCTCAGAATACGTGATTTCTCGCATCACGATACCTCCTCGATAAACAGGTCTTCGAATGTCTCTTCTGGCTCGGGATAAGGGCTGTCATCGGCGAACCGGACAGCTTCCTCCACCTCGGCTACTACCTCGTCCTCGATCTCCGCCAGATCCTCCTCGTCCAGCAGCGAGTTCTCTACAAGATACGAGCGATAGCCGGGGAGCGGATCGTTCTTCTTTGCCTCTGCCACGTCCTGTTCTGGTCGGTAGGTCTGAGGATCACCTTCCTCATGCCCTCTCATGCGGGGGGCGTAGCAGACCAGAATCGTCGGCCCTTCACCACATCGTGCTCTCGCAGCCGCTGCCTCCGTTGCCTCGTAGACAGCAAGCACGTCATAGCCGTCAATGCCAACACTGGGGATTCCGTATGCCTTTGCTCGTTCCGTGAGATCGCCCAGATTGATGGCGTCTGAGGTGGAGAGCGAAATCGCCCACCCATTGGCCTCTACAACGTAGAGGACGGGAAGCGACCAGATAGAAGCCATGTTCACTGCTTCGTGGAACGAGCCCCGGTTCATCGCGCCATCTCCGAAGAAGCAAACGACAATGCGTCCATCCTTCTTGAACTGACTGCCCCACGCAGCCCCCGTGGCCAATCCGATCCCTCCAGCTACGATGCCGTTACAGCCCAATACACCACAGCTGAAATCGGTGATATGCATCGATCCGGCTTTGCCTTTATTGTACCCACCCCGCTTGCCGTAGAGCTCAGCCATCATCCGGTCCATGCGCATCCCTTTTGCCAGGCAGTGACCGTGCCCACGGTGGGTGCCCGTGATGTAATCAGTCGGATCGAGCGCGGCACAGACACCAGTCGCAATGGCTTCTTCACCGATGTAGGAATGGATGAAACCTGGAATCTTACCTCGATGGAAGACGTCTATCGCCTTCTCCTCAAACTGTCGAATGCGGACCATCGTCCTGTAGAATTCGGCGTGTTTCTCTCGTGGGATCACGTAGTACCTCCTAGTATTGTCGTTCTTCATCCTGCTCTCGATACGATGCCGAGACGATTTTGTCTAGATGATCAATTGATACGGGGCCTCAAGATAGGAGGCCAATATCTGAAGAAAACGAGCAGCGTTGGCACCGTCGGTGACGCGATGGTCCACCGAGAGGGTCAGCCACATCGTTGGTCTGATCGTCAGTTCAGCGTCAACAACCAAAGGGCGCTTCTTAATGCTGCCTACGGCGAGGATCGCTGCCTCCGGAGGATTGATAATTGCGCCAAACATATCCACGCCGAGCATACCCAGGTTAGAGAGCGTGAACGTGCCGCCGGCCAGATCATCGGGTGACAACCGATTTTTTCGTGCCTTGTTTACAGCCGCTTCTCGCTCACGCACAATCTCCTCCAGGCTCAGTTTGTCGGTGTTATGGATCACGGGGACAGTTAGCCCCCGCGGAGTATCCACAGCAAGCCCCACGTTCACCGCCTGGTGCTTGATAAGTTTCCCCTCGTCATAGGAAGTATTCATTCTCGGATTCTGGCTCAGTGCTCTAGAGAGTGCGAGAATGAGGATGTCACTAAAGGAGAGGCGAAGACCCATTTGTGACTCAATCGGGGACATCAGCTGCTCCCGCATACTCATTGATTGCGTCATATCCACTTGTACGCTCAGGTAGAAGTGGGGGGCCTCTCGGAAGCTGAATGTCATCCGCTCTGCAGCGACACGCTGAATCGAGCCTAAAAGCTCTTCCTCATCTCCCTGCTGGCGGCGATCCAGAATGGGTGAGGCTGCCTGAGCGACGCGCCGTATGTCTCCCAAGGTTATTTTTCCATCGGGCCCGCTACCCTCCACCCGGGTTACGTCGACGCCCAGGTGGAACGCCAGATTGCGCGCCACGGGGGTGATCCTGGTCTTCTCGGCCATCTTCGCTCGCTCAGCCCTGGCCTCCGCATAAGATAGGACATCTTCCTTGACGATGCGGCCGCCGGGACCGCTCCCCTTGATGGCACCCAGATCCACGTTCTTCTCTCGCGCTACCCGCTTGGCGGAGGGGGAGGCTTTGACTCGACACCCACGCCCAGTCTCCTTATGTGTCGCCGAGGTCAGATCGCCGACCGCTTGATCCGAGTCCGGCGACTCCTCGACTCCATCCGACACCTCCTCTTTGCCTCTCAGCTGCAACGACGGTGTCTTCTCGCCCGGCTCCAGTATGTAGCCGATGGTAGTCGTCACTGGTACAGTCGTGCCTACGGGCGCGAGCTCAGAGCCGAGAATGCCCGTGGCCGGTGACTCTACATCGATATTGGCTTTCTCCGACTCGATTACGAGCAGCGGCTCGCCCTTCTCGACCTCGTCACCCGGCTCTTTGAGCCACTCGAGAATGGTGCCCTCCGTAACCACGAAGCTTAACTTGGGCATAACGATTTCTGTTGCCATAACCATCCCCTCATACGACAGATGCTTGCTGGAACCGGCAGGACCGGCCGAAGGATGTTTGTGGAGGGCTTTCACCCTCCACAGACGATACGATTCACGAGCAATGTCCTAAGGTGTGTAGCTGGTGAACTCGCCGTCCCTGACGATGAGGATGTGCTGCCCCTTGCCAGAGACATCGCCATTCTCGTCGAATTTGGTGAGACCGGTCAGGCCGTCGTACTCGACCTGGTGTAGGACCTCGTGGAGGGTCTCCTTGGTTGCGCCCATCTCGATAGCTTGCTTGAGGATGTAAGGGGCTTCATAACCGTAGCCTGCCTGCTCAGAGGGCAGATGGTCGTACTTCTCTCTGTACTTCGCCACGAACTCCTGGATCTGGGGGTCTGGCCTTTCCGGGTCGAAGTAAGCGGTAACATAGGTGCCTTCGGCACCCTCGCCACCGAGGTCAATGAACTGCTGGTGCTGGTTGCCGGCTGATGCGATGACAGGGACGTCTTCAAGGCCGGCGTGGAGGCGCTGATTGGTGATCATGCCGCCCTCGGCGTAGTCGGTGAGCAGGAGCAGGGCATCGGGTTCGGCTCTGGCGATCTTGGTCAGCTGAGCGCTGAAGTCCTTGTCGACGCCAGGAGCGTAGGTCTCGACAGCGATGACCTCACCGCCGAGGTCAGGGACGGCGGGGAGGGTGGCGTCGAGGAGCCCCTTGCCGTAGTCGTGGTTGGCGTACATGATGGCCAGCTTCGTGGCGCCCAACTCCTCAATGGCGAACTGGGCCATGAGAGGCCCCTGGAGCCCGTCGTGGGCGATAGTGCGGAACATATGTTCCCAGCCCTTCTGGGTGATCTCCGGGTTGGTGGAGCTGACGGTCATGACCGTCAGGCCCGCCTCTTCGTAGATCGGCCCCCCTGCCAGGGTGGAGCTGCTGCAGACGTGACCAATGACGGCGAAGATCCCTTCGTCGTTGGTCATGCGCTGAGCACACATTGAACCCTCATAGGGGTCACACATGGCGTCGCAGATCTTGAGCTCCACAGGTCGCCCGTCGATGCCGCCAGCGGCATTAATTTCCTCAATGGCCATGCGGACCCCGGTCTCCAGCTGGTTGCCGTAATCAGCGGCATCTCCTGTCATGGGGGCTCCCATGCCGAAGACGATCGGTTCATCAGTCGGCTCTTTGATATATGTCGGCCCACAGGATACTAGTAAAGTGGCGAGGACAAACAACCTCCCCACGTGAAGGAACCGCTTCAATTTGCTCACGCGCAACATATTTCCTCCTATCTGTATGGTTATCTCTACCCCAAACCCTCGTGTGCGTACCCACTCTAGGGTAGGTGAGATTGACTCCTGGATGGTATGACTCCTTCCCTCCCTTAGATCCCAAGCCTACTTCAGTCTGCTTCGCCCGTCGGTCACCTCCTTTTTATCCAGATCATCCTGTCGCCTCCTATTCCCATGGACTGAACATCATCCCTCGCGCTCCGTCGGAATCTGGGATCTGCTAGCTAGTGGGTCATTTGTCTTGAGCATCGCCATTAAACTTTGAACTGTGAAACAGCGATTTTCCTTGAAAACTGCTCCCAGAAGGCCTATTTGTCGCCAAAATCGTCATTTCGAGCACGGGCCTGGAAACA
>DAOTUC010000055.1:0-8611 GCA_034437315.1 Anaerolineae bacterium | reverse complement strand
CTCCTTCAGGGGAGCCAAGACCTCCTCTTCCACCAGCACGCATTCCCCGCACAGGCGGTCGTAGAAGAAATACATCTGAACCACCGACCGGGGCGGGCCGGCGGTCGCTTCAAGCACCGGCTCTGGCGCATCCTTTAACCCCGGAACGTCTGGGTAATCCACGCCGCCGGCTGCCAGGTGCTGCTCAATCAGCCCTGGAAGCTGCTCGGGAATCTCTCGCGAGCCGACCAGCACCGTGTCCCCGATGAACAGCATCGGCACTCCCTGACTTCCCGGCGGCACCTGGAACGCCTCCATCGCCGCCACCCACAGCGGGTAGTTATCCGGGTCGGAGATCTCGATGGTGCGTACCTCCAATTGATCGCCGTATTCCTCCTCCAGCGGCGGGATGACGTGATCCATCACATCGTGGCAATGGGGACAGCTCTCGGCCCAGAAGAGCACGGCGCGCACCACTGGCTCTTGTTGCGCCTTCGTGCGCGGCGCGCACCAAGTTGACCAGGTCGAGACGAGCAGTATCAATAGGATTGTACGTATCGTGACGTGTCGTTTAGACATAGAACCTCCCGTAGAGCCAATTCGTAAATTCGTGTAGAGCGACGCGGCTGAAAACCATCCCGCCCAGTGACCGCGGACATTGATCATGCGTCCGAGGGTTACGGACAGCGCACGATGTCCTGGGCCCACAGACAGTCGGCGCAGGAGGGACACCAGCCCCAGCAGCCATCGTTCGATTCGGCGATGTCGCAGGTGTCGCGCAGATCGCAATCCACGCAGGAGGGGAAGTTGAAGCGGCGCACCTCGGCGCGGAAGCGCACGTAATCATCGGACATCCAGATCGCCGCCAGATCACACTCGTTGACGTCGCCGAAAGTGTAGCGGCTGACCTCCTTGCGCCGCCCGAAGATGGTGTACGGGTAGGAGTGGGAGAGCGCGTAGCAGGGGCTGACGCCGCCGTCCCAGCCCACCACCAGCGCGTTGCTCCCCACGAAGCGGCAGCGCCGTTCCGCGCCCCAATTCATCCGTGGGAGATCGACGATGCCCCACAGCAGCCAGTCGCTGCTCTTGACCGCCCAGCCACGTATGGCGGGTAAAGGGGAGCGCTCATCTCGCCCGTAGAGCGCCTCGTCGGCCATCTCCGGCGTGTGCGGCAGGATGTGGGTCACCAGCACCCGGTTGGCCCCCAACCGCTGGGCCGCGTCCGGCAGATCGGGGATCTGCGCCTCGTTCTGCTTGAGAGCCACGAACTCGATCCCCAGGCGGGGGAGCGTCGCTCCGCGCTCTGCCTTGATCTGGTTGAGCGCCTCGACGTTTTGCATCACTGCCCGCAGATTGCCACCCCGGCGCACGTCGGCGTAGGTCTCGGGATCGACGCCGTCGAGCGAGACGGTGACCCCGTCAACCGCCAAATCGACCAGCGCCCGCGCCCGCGCCTCGTCCAGCAGCAGGCCATTGGTGCTGATGGCGATTTTCACGCCCAGATCCTTGACCGCCGCCAGGAAGTCGAGGATGCGGGGATGGGCGAAGGGCTCGCCGTAGCCGCCGAAGACCACCTCGCGCAGGTCGGGCAGGCCTTGCAGCCCGTCCAGGACGCGCTCGAAGGTGTCCGCGCTCATATCTTCCAGCGGATCCTCCCACACATTGCGCACGCAGGTGCGGCAGTTCAGGTTGCAGCGCGTGCTCGGCTCCAGGTAGACCTTGCGCACGTCGGGCCGCAGGAGATGGAGCGCCAGGCCGGATTCGGTCTTTTCCAGCAGAAAATCATCGCCGCCATCCAGTCGATAGCGACGACGCACCTCTTCCGGGAGCGTCAGGCGCCCTCGGGAATCAAGGCCTACCTTATGCATTGGTCATCCCTCCGGCTACTGCCATACGAACGACCCACATCCCCAATTTTCGGGCGATAAATCCTACGAATTTTGATCATCGCTTTTCACACAATCTCCTGGAATCGGATTAGATCGTTGGCTTCTCTTTCCACGAATTTTCTGTTCAATGTGTTGTGTGATGTCCCGCTATGACGCTTCGGCGGTGATGACTGGTCCACACCATCAGAATGAATAGCACCGCGATACACCCAACCAGAATCGTTGCGATCAACCAGCCGCTCATCCCCTCCAGCCAGCTTCCAAACAACAAGCCGGACAGCGTGCTGAAGATAGTCACCAGCACGACGTAAACCGCCGTCTTCTTCCGGCCGATGACCGAGTTGGTGATCAGGATCGATTGCAGGCTCAGTTCGGGATCGGCAAGCAGGTAGGCCAGCAGAACGCCGCGGTGCATGCCCAACGACAGGAACATCTGCGCGATGGGCACCTCAACCAGTGTGGGGAAGTACATAAAGACCCCGAACAGTACGCCCGCTAGATTGGCCCAGACGGTGTTCTGTCCGGCGAGAATCTCAATCCACGTCCGGGGTATGATGGCGCGCGCCATGCCGGCGAAGAATACACCGGAGATCAGCAAGGGAATGATCTGCTTGACGAAGCGCCACATCTCCCACAGCCATTCCTGTATCTCGTACGCGTCGAAAGCGCTCGTCGCCATCCACCAGACTGCTCCGATGAGCAGCAGATCAGCGATGAGCCGGCCAGAGACGCCGATGCTGAGCCCACTGGCGATCGCCGTCACGTTGAACGAAGCCGCCAGCAGGGTCAGCGTGATCAAGCCCAGGGCGCTGTATGTCCAGCGGTTGAATCCCCGATCGACATCGTTGAGCCCTAACCAGGCCGTGGCGGCGATGAGGAAAAGCAGGCCAATCAGAAACACGCCGTGGACGCTCACGCCCTCAATGCCCATTGATGGATTCGGCGGCGCTATCCCGTTCAGCCAAGTCTGTAATGAGCTGGCCCACGATCCGGGAATTGTGAAGGTCGCGTAACTTTTCGATAGAAGGTCTACTTTTAGCGTTCCGGCGATAAGTAAGCCCACCAGCAAGAAGAGGAATATCCAGGTGCGTATTGGCACACTGGCCCCCTGAGAGAAGACGCGGTTGCTATTGGTTGCCTCGTTGTGAGCTAGATCGTCCTCACGGAAGAACCAGGCCATTAGCATCCCGATACCAATGCCGAAGATGACCGAAAGAATCACCCGCGCCACGGCGATGTCCATCCCGATCGTCGCGCCGGTGAGCGTGATCGCCAGAACATTCACCGCCGGACCGACGAAGAGGAACGTGATGGCCGGTCCCAGCCCGGCGCCTTTCTTATAGATGCTGGCAAAGAGGGGCATAATCGTGCACGAACAGACGGCCAGCACGAATCCGCCCAGCGCCGACATTGGATAGGAAATCCATTTCGGCGCATCGCTGCCAAGATACTTGGTGATGGCCTCCTTGGGGATCAGCGCTGATAGCGCGCCGGCAATGAAGAACGCCGGCAGCAGGCACAACAACACGTGTGCGGCCAGATAGGCTGCCAGGCTTCCCAAACCCGCCTGGAGCAACGTCGTTATTAACTCTAAAATTATCATGTTGAATCTCTCTATCATAAGAAGAGCGCTAGCCTCCTGCCACCATCAGTGACACTTTGAAGCGCCATCCAATGGCGTCAGGAGGCTATACCGCGCCGTCATTCGGCTTGGCTATCCAACGCATCCCGCAGCCATTTGGTCACTTCCTCTACCCTCGGGATGCGCCCGGCGCACACGACCTCCTCATTCACCACCAGGCCCGGCGTCGCCAGAATGGGATATTCCATAATCTCATTCATCTGCGTCACGTGCTGGACGGTCGCTTCCAGGTCGGGCGATTCCTCGCCCAGCACTTCCAGCGCCTCCACCGCGTTCTGCTCGACTCGCTGACAGTTGGGACATCCGGGCCCCAGAATTTTAATGTTGAGTGTCATTTTTCCTCTCTATTCTATACTCGTTTATACAGGCTTTCAACCTTCAACCTTGAACCTTCATCCTACACGATCTTGATCGTCGGCTCAATCGCAATCTCCGACTTGACCGAGTTGGCCACCAGGCTGTACTTCTCCGCCGACTTGAGCGCCCGATGTGTGCGGGCCTCGACCCGCTCCGCGTCCTCGTCACCGGCCGCGATCACGATCTGCGGCCAGAGTTTGACGTCGGTGAAAATCTCCGTGCGGTCTAGCTCGATCAGTTTTGTACCCTCCGCGCGGCAGGTATAGGATTGCAGATCCAGTTTGAAGCGCTCCGTGGCCCAGATGAACATCATCATGATGCAGGTGTTGACCGCAGCCACGAAGGCGTCCTCCGGCGTGAACACGCCGGCGTGCCCCTCCGCGTCGGGCGGCGCGGAGAACTTCATCTCCGGCCCGTTGCCCATCTCGATGTAGCCCCAGTGCTCGCCCGTCCATTCGACGGTGGTGTGATACATATGAGTTTCCGCCATCAGTTTTCCTCCTCGCAAAATGCAGCGTATTCGCGCAGCACAGCTTCCCGGTAGGCCTTTTCTTCCCCTTCCGGGATCGGCGTGTATATCTTGACTGTCTCCATCAATTCATCGGCGGCGCCATCCTCGGGCGGCTTGCCCTGCTGATGAAATTGCTCGAAGATGAGCGGCAGGGCGATGAAGATGACCTCTTTCCCGTTCACCTGCACTTTCTGGATGGGGATGCCGGAACCACAGGCGCAGGTGGCGACTCTATCTTCAATTTCTTGTTCTTCCGCCGCTTCTACCCGCGCCTCCTCGGCGGGCTGACCCCGTCGCCGATCCCACTTTACGCCCAGTAGCTCGTCCGCCGTCTGGGCGATCCGTTCCGCCACGGCGTCCACGACCTCCATCCCCTCGACACTCAACCGCCGGCCGCTTCCGAGGTCGCCGTCCTCTTCTACGAGATCAGTGACCACGATCTCGGCCGCCGGCTCGCCGGAGTACATGGCAGTGCCGCGGGCGGCGCAGCGCTTCTCGCAGCCGTCCACGGCGATGGTGGGATAGAAGCGGGCGAAGGCCCGGTCCTGCTCGCCGCCGGACAGGAAGAGCGGCAGGCAGATGGTCACCGTGTCGTCGGAGCGCAACTGCTCCAACGCTTTCAACGCCGCCAGGCGGGTGATGGTACCCTCCGCCATCTCCTCACCGGAGCAGGCCACAATACCGACTTTTTTCTGCGGTAGATCAGGCATCTTGTGTATCCTCCTCGTCCTTCGACAAATCGTCCACGGTTTCCGCGATCTCCTGCGCCAGGGCGTGGGCCAGTCTCTTCCCGCCCTCGTTCAGTTCGGCGATGCCGCGCGGCTTGAACTCGCGATGGCGGCGGTAGGCGTCGAGCACGGCGAAATCGCGCGCCACGGTCCCGCCGCTCTCCTCCACCATCTTGGTGGCGCAGGCCAGTTTGCAGCCGTCGATGGTCACCGCCGGATTATCCGCCAGCGCGGCGCGGGTCTCCTCGTCGCCCAGCACCAGCAGGGAAAGCGGCGCTAACCCGGTCTCTTCGGGCCGCAGGTCCTCCAGCACCTCGTAGGCCGCCTCGCGGCTGACCGTGCCCAGCGTCTTGCCCAGCCCGCTGCATGGGACCAGCATCACTTTGCGCGCCTCGTCACTCATAGTTTCTTGGCCTCCTCCTCCGCCTCTTCCTTCATGATCTCGAAGTAGGCCTCCGGATCGAGCAAGCGCTCGCGGGCGGCCTCCCAGTCATCGGCCTCAAGCACGGCCAGCCAGCCCTCGCCGTAGGGATCCTGGTTGATCGCCTCCGGCGCCATGTCCATCTCCGGGTTGACCTCCAAGACCTGGCCTGCGACCGGCGAGACGAAGTAGATATCGACCTTGATGGTCTCGATCACGGTCACCTCGTCGCCGGGCTCAAGAGCCGTCCCCTCCGGCTTGATCTCGGCGAAGGCCACGTCGCCGCTGCGCTGCTGCACGAAATCGGAAAGGCCGATCCGCACACGATTTTCCCCCTCGGGGAGAACCCACAACCCCTCATCGCTGTAATAGCGATCGGTGGGCACCTCGAAGCGAAACTTGTCCAGTGTAAATTCCAATACGTCTGTCATTTTAACCTCCTATGCATCATATAATCCGGAAACCTTTAGGGTCTTGCCTATCGTCGCGTATGATGATGAATCGTCGCATCCCGGAAACCCAGGGCGGCCTCCAGCATCGCCTCCGGCAGCGTGGGATGAGCGTGGGTGGTCCAGGCCAGATCGTCGGCTGTCAGGCCCATCTGCACCGCCAGCGCGCCCTCGGCGATCAAGTCGGTCACGTGCGGCCCCATCATGTGAACGCCCAGCACGCGCCCGCTCTGTTCCATACACACCAATTGGATCAATCCCTCGGTCTGGCCCAGAATTTGGGCCTTGGGCGTGGCGGAGAAGGGGAACTTGGTCACTTTGAAGGCAATTCCCTGTTCACGCGCCTCGTCCTGCGTCAGACCGACGCTGACCACCTCCGGGTGGGTCCATATCACGTCCGGCACTGCGCCGTAGTCGACGGCGAGGTCCCCGCCCGTGGCATTCTCCGCGGCCACCCGTCCGTCTACCATGGCCTTGTGAGCCAACATCGGGCCTTTGACGGCGTCGCCGACAGCCCATACGTTCGCCACGCTGGTCTGCAAGCGTTCATCCACGGCGATGACGCGGCCGTTCATCTCCACGCCGGCCTCCTCCAGGCCCAGGTTTGCGGTGTTAGGCCAGCGTCCCACAGCGACCAGCACGCGCTCACCTTCGACCGTTTCCTCGCCCCGGCGGCCCTCGAAGACGACGCGCAGGCCGTCATCAATGGCCTCAATCCTCTGCACCGTGGCCCCGGTCTGGATATCCATCCCGCGCCGGTGAAGCGTGATCGCCAGTCGCTTGGCGAAGCGCTTACCGATCAGACCAGGCAACAGCGTCGACATCATCTCCAGGATCGTCACCCGGCTGCCCAGCGCCTCGTAGATAGAGGCGAATTCCAGTCCGATCACGCCCCCACCGACGACGACCAGGCGCTCTGGGAGGCTGGCGATGGTCAGGGC
This sequence comes from Anaerolineae bacterium, assembly GCA_034437315.1. Classification (GTDB taxonomy): domain Bacteria; phylum Chloroflexota; class Anaerolineae; order B4-G1; family B4-G1; genus DSAR01. Next base: position 1,694 of record DAOTUC010000055.1, on the reverse strand, counting down.
CTCGGTGCTCGTCATCACCCCTGGCAGATCCAGCCCCGGAATGGGGGGGCGCGCGGTCACGGAGCCGGGGGCCAGGATCACGTGTTTGGCCGAGGCACTCGTCGTCCCGCCATCCCGATCGGTCACCTGCAACGTATCCGGCGCAGCCAGGCGACCCGCGCCGCGTATCAGCGTCACCCCGCGCTCCTCCAACAGCCGCTCCACGCCGCCCACCAGATTATCCACGGTTTCTTGCTTGTAGGCCATCAACGCCGATAGGTCGGGCCGGGCCTCGGGGATGATGAGCCCAAAATCCGCGCCGCGTCGGGCTTCGATCAGCAGATCGGTCGCCGTGGTCAGGGCCTTGGTGGGGATGCAGCCGACGTTGAGGCATGTCCCGCCCACGCGCTCTTTTTCCACCAGGGCCACGTCGGCGCCAAGTTGGGCCGCTCGCAATGCAGCGACGTAGCCGCCGGGTCCTGCGCCGAGGATTGCGACATCATGCATTTTGTTCATCGACGGCTCCTTCAGACAATCCACCTTGACGTTGTTTCTTCTCGCACTCCATACACAGGTCCGTCTCCCGATTGGTCGAGTAGACCAATCCGCAACCAGGGCAAGTGACCTTGCGCAGGCTGCTCTTCTTCTTCGGCTTTGGTCGCATCTCTGGCGGCAGTGCGCCGAAACCGTCTTTTATACAGGTGCATTGCGCCGGTTGATCTTGTAACGTTTCTGATTTGCCCATAGTAGTCTCCTCTTCACTCACTCACACACAAACACACAAATTTTACCCCTCGCGAATGCTTGACCTTATGAACTGGAGTTTTCCACTTAAGAATTCGGAAGTCTTCCGTCGAGTATCTCGGAGGCAAAGTTGATTGACTATCACGTCAAAATCGGTTGTTCAATGCGCCTTTTGAGACTTCCGAATTCTAATGACGATTGACTGGAAAACTCCAGCTCTATCAATATGCATTTAAGCGAATGTACTCGCGCCAAAAAGAAAAACCGCAATTGAGCGGTTCTACGGATGGTGATTTTCGCTCACGACTCGCAAAGTGGGCATGGACACCCGGCGACAGCCGTTGGCTGACCGGCGGGGCCCAGCGCTTGCTCCAACAGACGCTCCACCTGTGAGTCGGACAGGCGATAGTGCACAAATAGCCCCTCTCGACGATCCGTCACGACCCCGGCCTCTCGCAAGACGCTTAGCTGTTGCGAGACGTAGGCCTGGGGGCGGTCCAGTACGGCTTGCAGATGACAAACGTAGGCCTCGCCTCGCCGCAATTCGTCCAAGATATGCAGGCGGGGCGTGTGTGAGAGTAAGCTAAATAATTTTGAAGCGTTTTGGTATTGTTTCATCCTACAATATGCATCCGCGAATATATATATCGAACTGAATATAGTTTATCAGCTTTTATCCATTTGTCAAGTTTGCTGTGACGTGCGGGGGAACCCCGCTGCTCTGTGTGATCATCAAACAGACGCCCCAACAGATCTGGAGTTTTCCACCTGGCTGTAACAATCTACAAGTCGCCGCCAAGGCAGGCTAATTATGGCAAAAATATGCTTCCTTGTGCGTATTTGCTGGAGTTTTCCACTTAAGAATTCGGAAGTCTTCCGTCGAGTATCTCAGAGGCAAAGTTGATTGACTATCACGTCAAAATCGGCTGTTCAATGCGCCTTTTGAGACTTCCGAATTCTAATGACGATTG
>DAOTUC010000054.1:0-4857 GCA_034437315.1 Anaerolineae bacterium | reverse complement strand
TAAGCAGATGGATCAATTGACGCGCTGGTTATCGGAACATTTGCCAGACGTCGACGTACCGGTTCGGGGCATCGTCGTGTTCGTCAACCCGGACGTCGATCTGGAGACGGACGACGCGCCGATACCTGTTGTTCATGCCAAGCAGTTGAAGGGCTGGTTGCGCGGGCCGGGCGAGCGCAACTCGTTGCCAGAGGATGTGTATCAGAGCGTTATTAGTCGGTTGGAGGGTTGAAAAAAGCCCCGGCGCCCGCCGGGGCTTTTTATATTCGAGTCCCTAACCTGGGGATAGGCCAGAGAGCCAAAAAGGAGCCGTTGACCGCTAAATTCCTGCTCTCTGGGCAAGGATTCTATGGATTAGGCCCTACCAAGATAGCAGGTGTTCTTAAAGCGATTATCCCTTCAGCTCTTCCAGGCGAGTTTCCCACTTGGTGTACAATTTGTTATACAGATCCTCGCTGATTTCCCCCCCCGCCAATCGCATATCCAGGTTGTCCAACGTGCTCTGAATCTCCGCGGCTGTCGTCGGTGTGGCGGGAGTGGATGAGGCGGGCTGTTGAGGTTGTTGTTGCATACTCTGCTGCATCATCTGGGCCATCGTAGCGCCCATCCCCATCCCGGCGCCCAGGCCCATACCGGCGCCAGCGAGGCCTCCTTCACCGGATTGTTGCGCTGCATCCCGCATCGCCCGCGCCGCCTGGAATTGCATGTAGGCGTTCATATCGCCCAGCGCGCCCATTGAGGCTCGCTCCTCAATGGCCTTGGCGGTCTCCTCGGTCGGTCCGATGTACTCGACGTAGACTGAGAGCAGCGTGACCCCTCGGGCCTCAAATTCCTCGGTCGCCTTGGCCCGCGCGCCCATCGTCAGTTCCTCTGCCAGGCCGGCTATTTCGATCACCGACTTGCCCATCTCACCGATCAGGTCGGTCAGCTTGGTCAAGATCATCGAACGGAAGAAGTTCTGAATGTTGCTCGTCCGGTAGATCCCCTGGGTGCCGACGATCTTGTTGACGAATAATTGCGGATTGGAAACCTGAACGGAGTAGGAACCCCGCGCTTGCACCCGCGCCATGCCTAACTCCGGATCCTTGATGGTGATCGGCGTCGGTGTGCCCCATTTGAGGTCGGTGAACTCCCGCAGACTGACGAAATAGACCTCCGCTTTGAAGGGGGTCTCGCCGGAGAAGATCTTGCCGACGGCGTTGACTAACAGCGGGACGTTGGCTGTCGTGATAGTGTGAGCGCCTGGCCCAAACACGTCCAACGAGCGACCATCGCGGAAGAAGACCGCGGCCTGGCTATCGCGCACGATGACTTGGGAACCGATGCGGAAATCGCCGGACCCTCGTTGAGGGACCCGGTTGACCATCTCATTACCGCCTTCATCAACGAACTCTACGACATCTAAAATTCTTCTGGCCATGTTATCTTACCTCCAATTTCCAGCAGTTCGGCTACTGGCTGCCCAGGATGACGTGCTCGCGTTGGTCGAACGTGTCGTTCATCTCGCGGCAAATGTCCTGGATAATGCGAATTGTCTCTGGCGCGCCTTCTCCAATTGAGATCGCCTCTCGCAAGTGGGTGGTCGCTGTTTGCAATCGGTCGACGTATTCGAAGAGCGCTGCGTCAAAGTTGTACATCTGTTCCAGTTCTTCTTCATTGATGCGGACCGCATCGAATAGACCGGAATACCCATAAGTGGCGGTGCGGACGCGGTCGATGAAGGTCTGCAACTGCGTCACCGCGCTGCCCAGGTCGTCTACCAGGTCTAACCTCCCATTGTTGATTAACTCTTTCTGGGCGGTGTCCAGTTGGCGACGTCGGGTCGCCAATTTTTCCGCCAGCGTCTGCCGCAGGATCTGGTCTGCCTTGCGCCGGTTCTGGCGCTCTTGATAACCGCCCCACATCGGAATCACATCAAGCAGTTTCTCAAAACCGGTGCGACTATCCCCTACCTTGCCATAAGTATCGACCATCACAACCTCCTAATTGTTTTTAACGGTTCTGGCTTATAATACGTAAGTCTGCTGGAAAGGTTTCACGTTGTGAGGAAACTCATTTCCCATTATAGTATAAGTTGGGTGAAAAGGAAAATGTACGTCTCTGTAGCTTGTCCAGGGCTGTTCAGTTCTACCTGGAACTGGAAAATGGACAGGATTGACAAGATTAACAGGATAACGTGACCTTTGACCAACGCTTGTAAACCGCATAACTGGAACAGCGGATATAGCGCGGAATGGTATTCCGCGTCCCTGGCAGATTAGCAATCCACCCTACATGCGATTCGAGTTCTAGTGGTCTCTCCCATAAATTCTTGGGGTAAAGACTTCCGAAGTCTTCTGACTCATTCTGAAGAAGGCTTGCCTCTCTGTCAGGCCAGAACGTCGTTTATCGATCCTAAGCACCTTCAAGACTTCGGAAGTCTGAATGAGCAATACCCTAAAAACTTATGAAACGCACCACTAGTTGCGCGATTCAGGACCGGTGGTCAAACCTGATGATAAAAATAAGCCAAAATCTTGTTAATCCTGTCTAAAAAACACGTATTTTGAGCTGTATCTTTTTAGAACTGAACAACCCTGCCCCTCTCCTTGTCTGCCAGGCTACTTGTCTCCCCCTCTCATTGTCTCCCAATCCCCCTCAAGCTCCTCACAAATCCCTCACACAACCGTTATAAAACGTTCACGGCGCGGAAGGACTCTCTCTGCTACAATACTGGCAGTCTAAAGGAGATGACAGTCTATGCAGCAGGGGCATTCCTATCCAGGCGACCGAATCCTAAACGACAACTTGTACCGCATTCTCGTCGTAGACGATGAAGAAATCGTGGCGCTAGGCCTTCGGGACGGCCTGGAAGTCCTCGCCGATTGCGACGTCTCCATCGAAACCGACCCCGAAAGAGCGCTCGGTCATTTTAGAGAAGCGCCTTTCGATCTGTTAATCACCGATTACAAAATGCCCCGGATGAACGGCATCGCGCTGGCGAAACAGGTTCGGGAGTTTTTCCCCGAAACGAACATTATACTGCTCACCGCCTGCGTCGATAGCGCACTGATCGCTCAGGCGGCGCGTCTCGCCATCGAGCACGTGCTGGACAAGCCGGCTCAACTGGCCAACATTCGTCGCACTGTTCTGCTGGCTCTCGATCGACAAGAGCCGCCGAAAACTTATCAAGTAGGAGGTTAATATGTTCAAATCTCGGTTAGTCACACATTTACTGGGGCGGGAGAGGGGGCGTTACGCGATCCTCTCATTTATGCTTATCGCAGTTCTGTTTTCATTTCTCATCCCCACCCCCGTGAATGCGTTGCCGGCCGGTTTCCAGGAATACCTGGTCATGGGGGACGAGTATCAGATTTACCAGATGTTCCGCGCGCTTCCGGACGGCTCTAGCAACTGGGATATCATGTGTTCAGTTGTGACCATCGTGGCGACTTCCCATGATCAGCAAATTTATTATGACCATTGGGAAGATGGCTACGAAGCCAACATCTTCACCCCTGTACAGACGACGACGCTGATCTTTGGCGACGGTAACACGGCTAACGGCGATAGTGGACTTTCCAGTGATATCCTTACACAGGGGTCTGTTCTGTCGTTGGCCAGCGATGGTAGTGGTAATGGTTTAACGGACACCATAGATGTCGACCCTCGTGATCCCAAAGAGTTTCGCTACGACAGTCGAGACCGAATTGTGACCATGGGGGGGCCGGTCAACGTGGTGCATGCCGTGTGGCCCAATGATACAACATGGATTGGTGGCTCATGGGAAATCTACTCGTTTCAGGCCTGGCGCAATGGCACATCTTACACCATACCGGTAGGGGAAGATTCTCATAACGACGACCCAGATGCATTTGCCGACTTCGAGTATATCTGGTTAGAGGTTCAAGCGGCCGAGGACAATACCAGTGTGACCATAGATAATGGCACGGACACGGTCAACGTTACCCTGGATCAGGGAGAAACCTATGGTAGCAATGGGTATATCAACGGCACTGCTGCCTCATCCATCACTATCAACGCCGGCACGACAATCAACACCAACAAACCTGTCCAGGCGGGTCTGGTTACCGGCGCCGACGATGGCGGCGGTGGGTATCAAACGCGTTTCTTTGCCATGATCCCCGACGTCGTCTGGGGGACTGAATATCTGGCGCCCGTTGCCGGGTATCCTACGTCAGGCCCCGCCCATGACGCGGATAGTCAGATTTACCTTTTTAACCCCAATGACTTCGCTATTACGGTCAAGGCCTCAGATCAAATCAGCAGTAGCGCTGTCATCACTCTGGCTGCTCACAGCGCTCATGCCTACTCACAGCCACCACCGGATGGCACGGGCCATTTTGTGCCGGGGGATGAGTCTTCACACCCGCAAAACTCGGCGGTTCGCCTCACGTCGAGCGACATATTTTGGGCTATCGGTTCGTTTGGCTACGCTAAAAATTCATACGATTGGGGATACTCACTCATTCCAGTCAACTTTTTGACCACCAATTACTACGTCTCCTGGGCGCCGGGTGAAGCCGGCACGCCCAATGACAACGGGGCGCCCGTCCACGTCACACCCAGAGATGACAACACGACCTTCTTCGTGGATTACGGGCCCACTGACGGAGTCGTCGATCGCACCCTGACCCTGGACTCGTTGGAACGGGGGCTGATCCTTGATCCCGATAACGACAATACGGGTATGCACATCTGGACCGATAACAAGCCCTTCATGGCCGTTTGGGGCGAGACGCCACCTTACGCTACAACAGCCGATCAGTACCTCGACCTAGGCACGACCATCCTGCCGCTCTACCATGGCTGGTTGGATCCTTTGCTGGCAGTAGAGAAAACCGCCGATAGGCAAAT
>DAOTUC010000053.1:0-7659 GCA_034437315.1 Anaerolineae bacterium | reverse complement strand
TTATCCGGAATACATGCACGCTTTCGGACACCACGTCGGACGCACCGCCCACGATGGGGCCACCGTCCTGGGGCCGCGCTGGGAGCGCTACGGGACCTCGATCGAGGGCGTGATCGAGGCCGGCAACGTTTTCGCCATCGAATTGGGCGTGCAGGTACCCGAACGGGGCTACATCGGCCTGGAAGAGGACGTCCTGGTCACGCCGGACGGCGCCGAGTACCTGAGCGATCCGCAGCAAGCGTTGTGGTGCGTGGAATAGAAGCGGAGCGTTATATGACGAAGCAAATGGTATCTCACGATCGCCAAGAAGAGGCAATATAAGCCAAAGCGCGATGGTTTCAATCCCTCTCGTTGGAAGAACGTATGGCGTTGTTGTGTGAGTTCACGAATTAACCTTGTCCGTTAATCCCAATATCGTGGAGCAGGAAAATGCTCAATTGCTTAAAGGGCGTGTTCGCGTCATTACAGCGGCATAATTTATGTTAAGAGACTAAAAAATTCGCTCAGAGGCCTATCCTCGGACCGATTAGCGCCCCGGGACGGTGGCTAGAGCAGCGGTATAATTTGTGTTAATTCGTGAAATTCGTGGCAAAAGAAAAAGTATCCAATAGTGACGTCAACATAAGGAGACGCACGATGTCCAAATTTAACCGCTCAATCACACCGGTATTGGTTTTAATCACGTTGATCGTCAGCGCCCTGGCCTGCAACGCGCCCCAACCGAGCCGCCCCACGGAACAGACAATCGCCAGCGATGCAACAGACACGCCCCAACCTACCGACACACCGACGTCCGGCGAATCGACGCCCACGGAAGCGACGTCATCCCCCACGCCTATACCGCCCACGGCGACGCCGGTCACCGTCGGCCCGACCGACACACCGATGGCGGTGTGCACACCGCCGCCCTGCACCGAGAACGAGGTCTACTACTGCCCCGGCGAGTGCCCCGGTGGGTGCGGGACTGAATGCGCCACCCCCACGCCCACGAGCGGGACCGCCGCGCCCCCCGAGATCATCTCATTCACCGCCGGCCGCACGAACATCGTCGAGGGGGAAGAGGTGACGCTCTTCTGGCAGGCGACCGGCGGAACCGAGGCTGTCGTCCAATGGGTAACCCACGAGGCGGTCATGGCCTACGCGCCTGGCCCGCTCGACCCCAACGGCGACGCGGTGACCATCAAACCGACCGGCGACGGCGTGATCACGCTGATCGTGGAGAACGACGCCGGCGCCGACGAGGCCGAGATACAATTGACCATCACCTGCCCCCATCCCTGGGTCGAGGCGTTGGCGGAACCGCCGCCGCTGGCCTCCGCCTGCCCCACAGAGGCCATTTACAGCCAGGCCGCCCAGCAGTCGTTCGAGAACGGCTTTATGATCTGGGTGGGCGCCGTCGATACAATCTACGTGTTCTATTATCCCCTGGGCAATAATCCGGCCCCTTACGAGACCTACGCCGACCGCTTCGTGGAGGGCGACCAGGAAAGCGACCCCAACATCACGCCGCCGTCGGGGCTTTACCAACCGGTGCGCGGTTTCGGATTGGTCTGGCGGGAGAACGATTTCGTCCGCGACCGTATCGGCTGGGCCACAGCGCCGGAGCGAGGATACCAAACCTGGATGCAAAGCTACAGGGGAATGGGTATGCACGCCCATTACACCCTGCTGGCGGGCATCGACGGCACAATCTACCACCTGAGGGCGACGGGCAGCGTCTGGGAGGTGTACGCGCGGTGAGCCAAGAGCTGTTCGTCGACCAATTCCGCGACCCGGCCGCAGCCCGCGCCGTCGTCGAGGTCATCCACGCCCGTTCCACCCGCCCCGCGCGGCTGATGGAATTCTGCGGCGGGCACACCCACGCCATCCTGCGTCTGGGCCTGCCCGACGTGCTGCCCGAGACGATCACGCTCTGCTCTGGGCCGGGCTGCCCGGTCTGCGTCACCGCCGCCGCCGACCTGGACCGGGCCATCGGGCTGGCCCACACACCCGACGTCATCTTGACGACGTTTGGCGATATGATCCGCGTGCCGGGCAGCCGCTCCTCGCTGGCCCAGGCCAAGGCGGAGGGCGCCGACGTGCGCGTGGTCTACTCCCCCCTGGACGCCCTGCAAGTCGCCCGGCGGAACCCGGCGCGGCCCGTTGTCTTCCTGGGAGTGGGATTCGAGACCACCGCGCCGATGGTCGCCTCGGCGCTGCTGGCGGCCGAGGCCGAGGGGCTGGACAACTTCTACGTCTACAGCACCCACAAACTGACGCCGCCCGCGACCCGCGCCATCCTTGACGCCGGCGAGGTCAATCTCTCCGGCATTATCGGCCCCGGGCACGTCACGACCATCATCGGCGCCGCGGCCTGGCGTTTCTTGCCCGAACGCTACGACATCCCCTGCGCCATCGCCGGTTTCGAGCCGCTGGATCTCCTGCGGGCGATCCTGGCCCTGGTGGAGATGATTGAGCAGGACGCCCCGGCCGTCGATAACGCCTACGCCCGCAGCGTGCGCCCGGCGGGGAACCCGGCCGCCCGCCAGGCATTGGAAGAGGCCTTCGAGGTCTCCGCCGTCGAATGGCGCGGCATGGGCGTCATTCCCAATAGCGGCCTGACCATCCGGGAAGCGCTGGCCCACCGAGACGCGGCCCGCGTCTTCCCAACTGAGGTCGCGCCGCCGCGCGAGCATCCCGGTTGCCAGTGCGGCGAGGTGCTGCGGGGGGTGTTGCGCCCACCGGCTTGCGCGCTGTTCGCCCAGGTCTGCACGCCGCAGAACCCGGTCGGGCCCTGCATGGTCAGCGCCGAGGGGGCCTGCGCCGCCTACTATCGCTACAGCGCACGGGAGGCCGACCCGCTCCCAGCGTGAATGCAAGGGCAACCTCCGCTCTGAATTTGTGCTCTGAATTTGTTACGACGAGCAAGGGCCATTTGACTTTATCCCAACGCCGGAGTAGAATTTTTTACCTTCCCAACCAGCCCCAGACGTAATGCGTCCGCGTAGATCGGCAAATGATGAACGATATCACAGGATTTGATCAAGAACTATTAGAAATCTATAGCGAGTTGAATCGCGACCGGCTGATGGCGCTGGTGGTGCAATACGCGCGCGACCGGATCGCAGCGGAGGGATCGTCCATCTTTCTGCGCGACGACATCACCGGCCGCTACGTCCTGCGGGGCACCACCGGCCTCCTGGAGCGGGAGAAGATGCCCGAAAGACGCATCGAATACGAACCGGGCGAGGGGTTAACCGGTTGGATCGCCAAAAGCGGCCGCCCGCTGCGCATCGCCAACGTCCGCGACGTTGAGGAACTGCATCACATCGCCGATGACCTGACCTGGAGCAAGAAATACTCCGAGATCAGCGCCAAGCCGGGTCGTCCGTACCTGGGCGTGCCGATCCTCTCACGAGATGGGACGAGTGTGTTGGGCGTGTTGCGGGTCTCCGGCAAGGAGGGGACATTTCACCAGCGGGATGAGAATTTGCTGCGACACGTCGCCCGGTTGGTCAGCATCGCCATCGAGAATTCTCAGCGATACGAGCGGGAGAAGCGACGCGCGCGTTATTTCTGGTTGCTCCTGGACATCAGTAGCGAATTGGACCCGCGCCGCCCCATCAACGAGATGTTACAAGTCGTGGTCAATCGCGTCCGCGACGGTTTCCGCACCGAGGCTTGTCAAATCTACCTCCGAGTCGAGGACAATGTCCACCTGCTCAGGCTACGAGCAGCCAGCGGCCTACCAGAGACGTTGGTCAACCAATTGACCTGCACGCTAGGCGAGGGACTGACGGGTCACATCACCCAATCAGGCACGACGGTCCAGATTCGAGATACATCCGTGGCCCACGAATGGCGGGACCCCTTGGCCGACGAGGTCGCCTCACATCTCCCCTCAGGCGTCTATCGCTCCTTCATCGGTGTTCCCCTGCGCCTGGGCAACGAGGTGTTAGGGACGCTGGAACTGATCAACAAAATTCCCAGCAGCCCCGGTCACCGGGATTGGTTCACCGACGACGATGAGGGGTATCTCCGCCTGCTCTCCACCGCCATCGGCGGCGTTCTGGAAGGCGCGCGTTATCTCAAGACGTTGCACGAGGTGGGCATCACGACGATGCGTATGCAGCGGGTCGCCTCATTTGGCGCGCTGGCGCAACGCATCCTGCACGAAACGTCCAATCCTTTGGCCGTGGCCCGGTTGGCGGTCAACAATCTGGATCGAGACTTGCGGAGTATCCTGGACGCCTGCGAAGATGAGAGAGCGGAAGAAATACGCACATCGGCGCCTCGACGGCTGGGCATCATCAGGGACAGCCTTAACGACGTCAGTGACAGGTTGCTAGAGCTATTGAAATCCTCTCAACGAGTCGGCTTCACCCGCAAATCGACGCAGTGGAACGAGGTGGTGCGCGAGGCGCTGATCTGGTTAGCCGCCGAGCGACAGCGGCGCCAAGTGGAGATACGGGCCGCTTATGGCGACCTACCGCCGGTGCTCATCGAACGGAACGAAATGTTTGGCGTGTTGGTCACCGTGTTCCGCCTGGCTATGGAGGCCCTGGGACCGGGCGGTGGATTGATCAAGATAACAACGGCGTCGCCGCCGGCGTCGACAGACGGCCGAACGATCCGCACCAACGTGTGTGCGCCCAACGCGCCCCAGGCGGCGTCTATCTCGGCCATTCTGGAGTCGGATGCGGGCGCGCCGGAAAACCTATCTCCCTTACATTTCGAGTGGGTCATGGCACAGGAAATGGTGGAGTCTCAGTATAAAGGCGCGTTGAATTGGCAGGTCGACGGACAACGAGGTTGTTTTACGCTCAATCTGCCGTTGGAAAGCTGAGGAAAATGGAGAAAAATAACGTGCAGAACGAGCCTAAAACGATTCTGGCCGTGGATGATGAGCCTTTCTTTCGCGAGGAGATCGTCGCATTTCTCAACAACCCTTCTTTTGCGGCCCAGGGATGGGAGGTCGATGCCGTCCCCAGCGGCGAAAAAGCGCTGGAGGCGTTGAAAGAGAAATCTTACGACGTGATGTTGCTCGATATCAATATGCCCGGCATAGATGGCATGGAAGTCCTGGCGGAGATGCAAGATAGGCGCTTGCTCGATCAGACTTACGTGATTATGCTCAGCGCCTACGGGGTATACGAAAACGTCGTCGCCGCGATGCGGGGCGGGGCGAAGGATTTCGTCAACAAGTCGGAACCATTGGATCAATGGATCGTGCGCATTGAACGGGGTTTCGAATGGCAGGAACTGCGCCGCCGTAAACAACGGGCCGAGGAGGAACTGCGGCTGTTAGCGCGAGAGGTCGGTCACGACATCGGCGGGACCACCTATTTCGTGTTAACGCAACGGGTGCGGGCGCTATCTCAGTTGGTGGAGGGGAACGCCGAGGGAGAGCGCTCCATCCAGGTCATCCGGCAGATTCTGGGCCGCATCAAGCGCCTGGCCGACGATCTGGGGCACGTCTCTATCGCCCTGGACAGCAGCGAGGCCTGGCGCTGGGAACCTTTGGACATTCACCGCTTGTTGGAACGGCTCATTCAGGAATTCCGTTACGCCTATCCAGACGTGAGCATCGTGCGAGAGCTGGACGAAGACATCCCCCCTATCTACGGGAGCAGGGCCCAGCTAGAGCGAGCCTTTCACAATCTCCTGACCAACGCCGGGCGGGCGATGCCTGAAGGGGGGACGCTCACGGTGCGCACACGGTCCATCGAAACCACGTTGCCCTCTGGGGAAAAAGACCCATGGATCGCCGTAGACATTGAGGATACGGGAATCGGCATTCCACCGGATGCGCAGGATAAAATCTTCCGCATCGGTTTTTCCGACTGGCGCAATGGGATCAAAGGCAGCGGCCTGGGCCTTTACGTCGTGCGCCGTAACATCGAAAATCACGGTGGGGACATTGAGATACGCAGCACGATCGACGAGGGTACACTGGTCACCGTCAAGTTACCGGTCCACGCCGACGAGGCCGCGCCGGACGCTTGACGCATACCCTGGTAAAGCATCTCTCTTTTTTAATAGACCCTTATACATTTTTGGAGGTGGTGTATGGCAGCGAAAATATTGGTGATGGATGACGATCTGTTGGCCCTGGAGAGTCTGGAGGATTATCTCCAACAGGCCGATTACGATGTGGCGACCGCCAGCAGCGCGCGTGAGGCGGTCGAGGAGGCGCGTGAAGCGACGTTTGACCTGGCGCTGCTGGACATGAAAATGCCCGATATGGATGGTTTCCAGGTCGCGGCGATGCTGCGCCAGTTGCAGCCAGATCTACGGGTGATCATTTTCACCGGCTATGCCTCTTTGGAGACGGAAGCCCGCGCGGCCCAGTTGGATTTCTACGAATATCTGCCTAAGTCGAACTGGTACGATCTATTGCTGCCGACCATCGAGCGAGTGATGGAGGAAAAAGAGACCCGCTTGCCCAAACAACGCCCAGTCGATCTGGAGAAAGCGGCCGCGCAATACGCCGACGAGGGTAAATGGGAGATGGCGGCAATGGCGCTCGAACAGGCCGCCCGCCTCGCCGAGTTCACCCACGAATGGGCGAACGCCGCCAATTTGTACCACCAGGCCTTCGAGTACATGAAACGCGCCCGCGGGCTTTCGGTGGAAGCGCAGCGCCTGCTAGAACTCTCGGAATGCGCCCAGCGAATCGGCGAAGAGGGAGAGACTTAGGCGGCTATACAAAGAACACGGACGGGTGGGATTTGCGGATTGCAAACCAGGCCAACGGATGAACAGGATTTACAGAGTGAATAGCAGACCAACGCGCGACAAAAATCCCCCTAATCCTGCAAATCCGTGTTCTTTTCACACCGATGTCAAGGGAGAGCGCCGTTGGCGTCTGTTCAGCACGTGCCTGGTGTTATTTCTGGCATTGGGCTGCTCACTCACGCCGCCGCCTCCAACGCCGACGCCCCCCCCATCCCCCGTCCCGCTCCCGACTGCCACACCGTGGCCCACGCTAGCCCCGCCGCCCACGCCATTGCCGAGCGCGACGCCCGAACCGGTCGACAGCGGCTGGCTGCCCCTCCGGCCCGGCGCGGAATTTCGTCTGATTCGGGTCCATGTGGAGAGTAGAGACGAGAACGAACGCGGCGATCTGGTCGAACGGGTGCACATCGTGCGGGTCGATCCGGCGACGGCGCGCTTTCGCGTGCTCTACGAACCGGGCCGGCCGATGCCGGTCGATCAATGGTACAAGCGTTTGAATCCACCGCCGATGCTGGTGGTCAACGGGGGATATTTCACGCCGGAGGACGAAACAGTGGGGGTGCTGGTCAGCGATGGAGAAACCTGGGGCGTCCCTTACGGCGATTTCGCCGGTATGTTCGCCGTCGACGTTAACGGCGGGGTGAGCATTCGCTGGTTCCAAGATTGGCCTTACAATGCTGCGGAACCGCTGGCTCAGGCGATTCAATCCTTCCCGGTGCTCGTCAAGCCGGGGGGCGTGATGGGATTCCCGGCCGACGCCGACGACGGCCGGCCGGCCCGGCGCACCGTGACGGCGCTGGATCGGCAAGGGCGCGTCCTCTTCATCGCCGCCCCAAGGGGCTACCTCAGTCTCCACGCCCTGGCCCGCTTCCTGGCTGAATCCGACCTGGCGTTGGATGTGGCGCTCAACCTGGACGGCGGCTATTCGACCGGTATGTGGTT
>DAOTUC010000052.1:0-6801 GCA_034437315.1 Anaerolineae bacterium | reverse complement strand
TCATCGGCGCGTTGGAGGCGCTGGGCTGCAACTATGCCCTGTGCGCGCCCACCGGCCGGGCGGCCAAGAGAATGAGCGAGATCACGGGGCGCCCGGCCCAGACCATACACCGACTGCTGGAATACTCCCCTGATGGGGGCTTTCTGCACGATGAGATGGACCCGCTCCCGGCTGATTTCGTCATCGTCGACGAAGCTTCAATGCTCGATCTGAAGCTCGCCGACCGGCTGTTGGGGGCGGTGGACCTGCCCGCCCACGTGCTTTTCGTGGGAGACGTGGACCAGCTTCCCCCGGTGGGCGCGGGTAACGTCCTACGGGACCTGATCGCCTCCGAGCGCATCCCTGTCGCTCAACTGACAACGATCTTCCGCCAGGCAGCCGACAGCGGCATCATCGTCAACGCTCACCGCATCAACCAGGGGAAATCACTGATCTGCAACAATGGATTCGGAGATTTCTTCCTGTTCTCCGCCGGCGGGGCAGAGGAGGCCGCCGAGCGCGTGGTGGATGTCGTGACGAATCGTATCCCGCGCACGTTCGGGATATCGCCGGACGACATCCAGGTGCTCGCGCCGATGTATCGCGGCGCTTGCGGCGTAGACGCGCTCAACGAGCGGCTGCAAGAGGCGGTCAATCCGCCGAGTCCGCACAAAGTGGAGAAGCGGTTACCCAGCCGGGTCCTCCGGGTGGGCGACCGCGTGATGCAGACGGTCAACAATTACGACAAAGACGTTTTCAATGGAGACGTCGGCCAGATTGTCAGCATTGATCCGAAGAGCCAGAAGGTGGTCGTCCAAATGGATAGCCGGTTGCTCTACGAGTGGGGCGAAGCGGCGGAACAACTGGTGCATGCCAACGCCATCTCGATCCACAAGAGTCAGGGAGGTGAATATCCCGCCGTGGTCGTCCCGATGCTGACGCAGCACCACGTGATGCTGCAACGAAATCTCCTGTACACGGCGATCACGCGGGCAAAACAACTGGTCGTGTTGGTGGGTTCAAGGCAGGCCATCGCCATTGCCGTGCAGAATGACCAGGTCCAGGATCGGCGCTCTGGCCTGGCGATGCGGCTGGCGTCAAAACTGTGAGTGTGTTTAGTAAGTGAGCGAGGGGAAGGTTCCCCTCGCTCCGTTATCATTTTCGTGGAAGTTTAGGTTGCATTGTGTGGCTTTCGATTTCTAATATAGTTGCTTCAATTCGGCTCTCCATAAAAAAACACGAAAAGGAGTTTCAGCATGTCAAATTTATCAAACTGTAGAACCGATTTTTTGCGAGCTTGTGAGGCAAAAATGTTGAGTCCCAGGACAAGGGAGTGGTATGAATGGATATTGAACGAATATCTTGATTACGTCTACGAGGAAGACTTACCGTGGGATGTTGCGACTACTATTGAGAAACTCTTCGTTCATTTAGCAAAGAAAGGCCAGAGTCGGTATACTATTCATGCTTATTATCGTACTTTGCGTCGTTTCTTCAACTGGATGGAGAAAAGAGGATATCCAAACAACAATCCGATGGATATGGTAGAGGCCCCTCGAAAATCTCAGCTCTATCCTCGTGGTATCAAACGACATGAGGTAGAGAAGATACTGAGAAGCATAAATCCAATAACCTATTTGGACTACCGGGACCGTGCCATCATCATTTTCTTGTGGGACACGGGCATCCGTGCTAGCGAGCTATGTGCTCTACGGCTATTTGACGTGAGCGTACGTAAAAGGGATGGATTAATCGAGGTTGGAAAAGGAAGAAAGTTTAGGAAACTCTCGTTTGGAAAACAGACACAGCGGTTGCTTACAGAGTGGTTAAATGTACGTAGTCAAACAAACTGTAACTTTCTCTTCGTCAATCGGTATGGAAATCCTATGACACGATCGGGCTTGTATTCTATGCTTAAACGCAGGAAGGAAGAAATAGGCATTGAATGTCTCTGCAATCCCCATGCATTCCGGCATGGATTTGCTATAGAGTTTCTGGAAAATGGAGGTAATATCAACAACCTACGAATTCTGATGGGACATGCTTCATTACGTTCAACAGAAAAGTATCTATATGCAACTGATGGGTGTGCATGTAGAGATCACAAGAAAGCATCTCCTGGAGATCGCTTAAATATCTAGTCTGGTCTCTGGGAGTTCACATGGTTTGGTACTGGCAACTCTGAGTCAGGGAGTTCGTCGGCAAATCTAGAAATCGCGTTATCTGACTTTGCCTCCCTCATATCTGGGTTTTATTTGTCAAGACAACCCAGATATGGGGGTTGAGCAAATTAAGATACTGAATTTTGTGATTCGGGACGAACTCCCCCCGTGGTACCATACAAAATTCCAAAGAGCCAATATCTACTAATCTAGCAAAGAGGAGAGCCGAGCACAGAGTGCTGAAAGCTAGAAGCCCCGCTAGTAGTTAGTCTAAGCAGGGCTTCTAGCTTTGATGTTTGGCCCTCTGGTAGTTCTCATGGTCGGCTTAGCAAGCAGTCAATTTTTCGCCACGAATTACACGAATTGTCACTAATTTTGGATTTTTCGTGTCCATTCGTGCAATTCGTGGCTAATCTCTAACCGCAGCCATGCGAAATCCCAAAGAACCTGATGTTTTTGTCAATTTGAGTATGCCACATATAGCATTTTACACGCAAAACTGCTAGGGTGTTTTAAATTATTCGTGTATCATTAAAGAAAGGTAGAGCACCTGACTGAAAATCAGGGAGTCGACAGTTCAAATCTGTCTCTCGGCACCTGAAAAACTCATAGAGGAAGACACACCCCCCGGAACGTCCATCTGTGGGGGGTTTTCTGTGTGCGGGGATTTTCCGGAATATGCCAAGAGGTTTTATGACTTCAGGTGCAGAACTCCTAATCTGGACCTGCTTGGAAACGTAAGCGATTACGAAAAAAACGATCTCACGATGCATTCCCGGGAGATCGGTGGGCTGCTAAGTTACGGAGCGCCGTCAAGATGACGGCGCTCCTCTCGCGCTCACACCAATCAGGAAGCGATGGATGGCGTTATAGCCGTGCAATCTCTCTACTACATCCCATCCACCTCTTCCGACGAGGCGTCGTCACCCGGTTCTCGGTCGGCGTCTGGAGCCTGATCTTCCAAAAGCGGCTGTTCCGCGAGCTCCAATTCTTCCAACGCCCGCAACTCCCTGTAGGTCAACGTCCACGCGGTGGAGATGTAGGTCTCCTTCAACCCGCCCAGATACAACCAGGGCGCGCCGACGACCAGGGCAAAGATCGGCAAACCGACGAGAATGGCGAAGATGACCGGCAAGATTGCGTTGGGGAAGAACAGACTGGATACCAACCCCACGATCAAGGCGGGTATGCCGCCTAAAAGAAGCGCCAGCGCGACCACCAGCAGAATCACAGGGATCAGGATAATCGACGCCGCGAAGACGCCGACGCTCCACGCGATCTTGAGACCAAATATGATCAACGCCATAATGATCACGTCCCCCAAGCGGCGCACCACGACTTGGAATCCCTCACGGATCGCCTCGACTACCCCCAGGTCCTCCAACGCGCACGCTCGCCAGAAGAAGCGTATCAGCGTCGACGTCACCGCACTGGCTACGATGATTAGCAAAACGGAGATGAAAAACACCCCGGCGCCGGCGACGATGCCGATCACGCCCAAGACAACGACGCGTTCCACAAGCACGACGACCGAGAACAGCACCACGCCTACGCTAAAGCCCACCAAAAGGGTGAAAAACACCACCAGCGGAAACACGATCACGGAACCGATCAAGAAAAGCCGGAAAGCGATGCGCGACCACCCGATACGGAAGCCTTCCCACACGCTGTGGCGCGCGCCGGTCTCCTCGTGCTCGTCCACCAGTTTGATCAACGCCGTCTCCGAGACGTAACGCGCGATCGTCCCCAGAATGACAAAGATCACCACCAGGCAGGCCAACCCCACGCCAAGGACAATTAACCATTGCACGACGTAATCGGGAATCTCTGGCATTTGGAAACCGCCGCCGGGCATCCCCTCGCCGTTGCCGCCTCTGCCGCTGGTCGTTGGGCCGCTGCCCCCTCCGCCTCCGCCGACCGTGAGGAAAGCGATGAGAATCCCAAAGACCCACAACGTCCGGTAGCGCCACGTGATCTCCCAAGCCCGTTTTAAAACCTTTATATGATCCATCTCAATTCTCCATTCTCAGTTCTCAACCCTCAACTCTCAATTCTCAGTTCTAAATTCCCAGTCCTCAACCCTCAACTCTCTGAACGCGCCTTTGATAGGCCCACCAACTGGCCAACCAGCTACAGTAACAGACGCCAATCACGCTCAACACAAGCAATTGCAAAAACACCGCCCACTCTACGCACGGTTGGAGAATAAAGCGTCCCACGTCCGGTAGGCTGGCGTCAGCAAGCCGGGAGACCCCCGCCCACCAGGAAGCGGGCGGCGCGACGTAGAGCAACGCAGAAAGCCACTCCCCGCCCGCCGATGTCCGCCAGACCCACATCAATAACCAAACGACGAAAAAGACAGCCTGACTGAAGACCCACGCCCCCAGAAGGGCCGCCGGCGCCAGTCGCCACGCGAAGCCCAGCGCCCGCTTCCCCGGCGGCTGTTCCTGTCGACGCGGAAGCCGCAACCCGACTTGGGCGACGAAACGATCGGGGCGCTCAAGACGCTCCGGGGCCGGGGCCTGTTGCAAGAGCGCCGAAAGCGCGTGCAACCTTTCCAGGGCCGCCCGACAACTCGCGCATTCGTCCAGGTGAGCGTCTACCTGCCGCAAGCGGCGGCCCGCCAACTCGCCATCGTGATAAGCGCTCAGGTACTCAGTCACGTGTTCGCTCATAATTCCTCCAGGTAAGGGGCCAGCATTTCGCCCAGGCGTTTGCGCGCGTAGTTCAGCCGAGACATCACCGTGCCGATGGGGATGTCCAATGTGTCGGCGATCTCCCGGTAGGACAGCCCCTCGTACTCCCGCAAGACCAGCGCCTCCCGGCTGGCCTCCGGTAGAGCGAGCACCGCCGCCCGCACCCGCTCGCCGCGCTGCGCGCGCACGAGACTGGTTTCCGGGCCGGCCCTGGAAGTCGCTAACGGCAATTGCTCCACGTCGACCGTCTCCCGCTCCCGGCGCAACACGTCCCGCGCAACGTTGGTCGCGATGCGATACAGCCAGTTGCGAAAAGGCGCGTATGGCCTGTACTTGGGCAGGTGTTTCCAGGCCCGGATAAAGGCCTCCTGGGCCGCGTCCTCGGCCAAATGGCCATCCCCGCACATACGATAGACCACATTGACGACGCCCTCTCGGTGAAGGCGAACCAACTCGCCGAAGGCCCACCGGTCCCCCGCTTGCGCTCTGCCGATCAAATCGCACTCGGCCTCTAAGACCATCGAATAGCTATTCTCCTTGCGCTTAACTGCCATCATCTATCAAACGTCTTTCCCTTCCATTTTATTCGAAAATGGTCCAAGGTAAAATTGCAATTCGCATGAGGTGTGGTATACTGGATTGGTAGATTCTTTAGTTTCCGCTAAATTGTAGGCTGGGATTGACATCCTACCCCCTATATCTAGTGGATAATCGCCTGCTATCCGCCGGGATTTCGCGCCGCGTTCGGCGACGAGATGCGCACCGTCTTCGCGGATGCCGCGTCCGATGCGGGATCGCGCGGCTTTGGCCCATTGGTCGCCCTCTGCTTCCGTGAGCTGCGGGATTGGCCCGGCGCGATCACGGCGGCGTATCAGGCGTGGCTGTTTCGGATGGGATCTCAATTTAACTCGCAAGGAGGTCGTGATCTGATGATACAGGACATTGTAGGGATGATTGGGGTAGGAGACAACGGTGATGGCCCGTGGGCCATCGACGCGCGGAACCGGGCCGTGCTGGCGGCCTTGCCGCCGCTGGTGCTGGGGATTGGGCTGGCGCTCTCGGCGCTGATCAACGGCGGCTCGTGGTTCGATCTGGTGTTGTGGCAGCAAGTGCTCGTGATCATGCTGACGCTGCTGCCCGTGGGCGTGTTAGGCGTCGGCGGCGCGATGGCGCTGCTCCGCGCGCTGCCCGATTGGGGATACACGTGGGCCAGCAGCGCGCTCTTGGCGGGCGCGGTGCTCTTCAAGATCTTGGTCGAAGAAAGCGCCGAGGTCGGCGCGGCGGTCATCTCGCCGGGCACGGATGCGGCTATCGCCCTGGTGATAGTGTTGGCTGGCGGCGTCGTACTGGTCGTCGCGGCGCTGCGCGGATGGGCGCAGGCTGGCCTGACAAGCATTGGCTTCGCCGCCACCTTCGGGATCACGACCTTGAGCATGGTGCGAGCCGCGCCTTTCCATCGCAGCGATCTGGTGCTTTTCGCCGCGCCGCTGGGCCTGCTCCAGGCATTCCTCACCTACCTCTACATCCGAGGTCGAGGTGCGCAGACGAAACGTGGGCTGTACCTCGTCTCCATCTGGGTGCTCAACGGCGCGCCGATCCTGCTGGCGCATCGCGTGTGGCAGCCGTGGTTAGCGGCGCGCGGGCGCACCTCGCCGCTGGCGCCCCTCTTAATCATCGTGACGATCTTGGCGTGGGCCGGGCCCATTGCTGGCCTGCTGGGCCGACCCGTCCGGCGTGCGCTCCATCGCGGATAGACGCAGCGCTTGTGGAAAGCCAGCGGCCCCGCTCCTCACATCGAGAGCGGGGCCGCTTTGCGGTTTGGGGCAGTCAAGCTGTTATGGTTCTCTGGGATTTCGCATGGCGAGACCCTAAAGGTTTTGCTCAAGGCCGCGCAAACAACGTTTTTGCCTTAAACAATGACCTTTTTCCATCAAAACCAGCGCAAAAACCTTTAGGGTCTATGA
>DAOTUC010000051.1:0-2809 GCA_034437315.1 Anaerolineae bacterium | reverse complement strand
GGATGATCAAGGAGATACGGGAGGCCGGCGTGACGCTCTCCAATCCCTACGCCGAGGAGGGCGCGTGCCCTTTGGAGGGCCTGACCTTCGTCTTCACCGGGGAACTGGAGCGCTGGACGCGGGACGAGATGAAGCGCTACGTCGAGCGGCTGGGCGGGCGGGCCACCTCTAGCGTGAGTAGCAAGACTGACTACGTGGTAGCCGGGCCGGGCGCCGGGTCGAAACTGGATGAGGCTCGCGATCGAGACGTCCCGGTGATGGATGAGGAGGCATTCGTTGAGTTTGTGGACGAAAGGAAAGATTGATATAGAGATGGAGGAGCATACCCATGAAATGGAGAGACGTTGTCTTGCTCGTGATGTTGATGAGTGTGACCGGTTGTACTGGGGCGCCGATAGCGCCAACGGCTATACCGGTTGGGCCGACGCCGACGTCGGCTCAACCCACCGCTACACAGGAGGTCGCCATGCCCACTGAGACGCCTGTATCCCCGACGCCGGAACCTACGCTGGAACCGACACCGGCATCGCCGACATCCACGCCGGCAGAGTCAGGTCGCCCGCCGGGAGAGATGGTCCAATCGGAGGAGGCCCGGGTGACGTCGCCCGACGTGGCCGCGGAGACCTTGGAGACGCTGGCGGCGGGCAACAGTGCCTTTGCCTTCGACCTCTACCAGGCCCTTGATAAAGAGGGGAACCTGTTTTACTCACCCCATTCCATCTCGCTGGCGCTGGCGATGACCTACGCCGGGGCCGAGGGGGACACCGAGCAGCAGATGGCTGAGGTGATGCGCTTCGATCTCCCCCAGACCCGTTTGCACCCGGCCTTCAACGCGCTGGATCTGGCCCTCACCCGGACGGACGACGAGATGGGAGATGGGACGGAGGAAAGATTTCAGTTGAACGTGGCCAACGCCATCTGGGGCCAGCAGGGGTATGACTTTCTCTCCGATTATCTCGATCTGCTGGCCCGGAACTACGGGGCCGGGTTGCGGGTGTTGGATTTCGAGGCGGCGCCGGAGGAGGCCCGCGAGACGGTCAACGAGTGGGTCAGCCAGGAGACGGAGGGCAAGATCAAGGACCTGATTCCCCGGGGGGGCATCAATCCGTTGACCCGCCTGGTGTTGACCAACGCCATCTATTTCAACGCGGCGTGGCGACATCCCTTCGAGAAAGAGCAGACCGAGGATGGCCCGTTCTATCCCCTCGCCGGGGGTGAGGTCACCGTGCCGATGATGCAGCAGACCGAAAAGTTTGGCTACGTCAAAGGAGAGGGCTTCCAGGCGATCGAGCTGCCCTACGTGGGGGGGCGTACGTCGATGCTGATTTTGTTGCCCGACGCCGGGGCCTTCGAAGCGTTCGAGACCTCCCTCGACGCCGAGCGGATGGGCGCTGTTGTGCAGGGGATTGAGCGCCGGAACATGGTCCTGACCATGCCCAAGTTCACCTTCGAGACTCGTCTCGACCTGGCGCAGATCCTGGCTGACATGGGGATGGAGAGCGCTTTCGATCCCGGTGCGGCCAATTTCTCCGGGATGAATGGTGACCGTGAACTCTTCATCCAGGGGGTGTTGCACAAGGCCTTCGTCGCTGTCGACGAGGCCGGTACCGAGGCCGCCGCCGCCACCGGCGTGGTCGTCGGCATCACTGCCATGCCGGAGGAACCGATCGAAGTCACGGTGGACCGGCCCTTCATCTTCGCGATCCGAGACATCGAGACCGGGGCCATCCTGTTCCTGGGGCGTGTCACGAATCCCGGGCAATAATTATTTTGCAAGCGTTCAGGGGATGTGTGAAAAGAACACGGATTCGAGGGATTGACGGATCAGTTCTCGGGAGGCGAGGATATGTCGGGAAATCAAAACAATCCGACAATCCTTTTGATCCGTGTTCTGTGAGGAAAGAACGCGGTTTAGAGGATTGACGGATCGGTTGGTGCGTCTCTGTGTTCCAGGAGGTTAGTTATGCCTGAGTTACCCGACGTGGAAGTCTTCAAACGCTATCTGGACGCCACCTCGCTCCACCAGGAGATCGCGGACGTCGAGGTGTACAGCCGCCAGGTCCTGGAGGGCGTCGATGGCGAGGGCCTGCGGGAGGAACTGTGCGGCCACGCCATCGAGTCGACCCGCCGGCACGGCAAATATCTCTTTGGCGAGATCGGGGAGGATGGAACCGGCTGGCTGGTCCTCCATTTCGGTATGACGGGCAATCTCAAGTACTTCAAGGATATGGAGCAGGGGCCATCTTACGAGCAGGTGCTGATCGCCTTCGCCAACGGCTACCACCTGGCCTACGAATCCCAGCGCAAGCTGGGCGAGGTGCGCGTGATCGACGACGTGGCGCAGTTCGTGGCCCAGAAAGACCTGGGGCCGGACGCGCTGGACGTGGACCGGGCGACGTTCAAATCGTTGCTGGCGGGGCGGCGGGGGATGATCAAGTCCGCCCTGATGGACCAGTCGCTCATCGCCGGCATCGGCAACGTTTACTCCGACGAGATCCTGTACCAGGAGCGGCTCCATCCCCGAACGCCGGTGAAGCATCTGGACGAGGAGGCGGTGGAGGCCATCTTCCACACGATGAAGGAGGTGTTGCAGACGGCGATAGATTGCCAGGCGATACCGGATCAGTTTCCCGATTCCTACATCATCCCCCACCGGCACGGCGACGGGCCGTGTCCCGGATGCGGGGGAGCGGTCGAGCGTGTCAAGGTCTCGGGGCGGAGCGCCTATTACTGCCCCGAGTGCCAGACGAAGCCCGGCTAAACGCAATCCCAACGTTTCAAACCCAAGTCATCGGTGATTCTAACCCGG
>DAOTUC010000050.1:0-19275 GCA_034437315.1 Anaerolineae bacterium | reverse complement strand
CCCTAAAGGTTTTGCTCAAGGCCGCGCAAACAACGTTTTTGCCTTAAACAATGACCTTTTTCCATCAAAACCAGCGCAAAAACCTTTAGGGTCTATGATGGGCCATGCGAAATCCTGAAGACCCAAATTTATGAGAACCTATCTTAAAAGTAGGGCGGATTTCTTGCCCGCCGTCTGATTGACTGATTGACGGCGGATATGGAAATCCGCCCTACATTATTCTAGGCCGTTTGTCGCAAGCGGCGGACCAGCGCCAGCAGGAACAGCAGCCCTATACCGAGAACGCCAGCGCCAAGCAGGCCCAGCCCTGTTTCGGGCATTCCCTTGCTTTTATCCGCCGGTCTCGTCGGCGTGACCCGTGGCGTGGGCGATGCTGCGGGCGTTTCTATTTCCGCCTCAGCGATCGCCGCCGCGGTAGCTGTGACCGCTTCTTCATCTCCGTTCTCGTCCGCATCCTCGTCCGCATCCTCGTCTGCATCTTCGTCCACATCCGCGCTCTCAACCGTTGGGGTTGGGGTGGGCCCAGGTTCCTCTGTCGGTGTGGGTTCCAGGGTCGCTGTATCCGATTCTTCCGTCGCCTCAATTTCTGGCGCGTCGGTCGGGGTGGGGGTCTCGGTGAATGCGACCGTTTCTGTGACGCCAGCCTGGGCCAGAATCGCTTCGTTGGTCTGGATGATGGCCTCGCGTTCGTCCTGACCGTTTCTGGGCGCGATGATGAACATATACACGACCCCAATGCAGAGGATCCCCAGCAGGGCGGCGCCCATACCGATCATCGCAATGATGAAGGTTCGGTTGCTGCCTTCGTCCTCGGCTAAGACCTCCGTCTCCTCTTCTTCGTACAGATCCTCATCTTGATAGATATCGAAATCCTCCACTTTTGCCTCCTTGATAGACGTGCGATGTAGTACGTATATTTTAGCGCAGGACTTCCAAGTTTACCAGTGGGATTGTGATCGGTTTTTCTTGACCCAGATCCACTGTGGCGACTTGGACTTTAGCGCCCGTTTGTATCTCTTGCTCGGTTGCCGGCATGCTCACGATAGCGCCTATGGCGCCCATATGGGGAGCGCGGGCGATCCGGACTTGCGCGCCTTGTTGCAGGGGGGTTCCCAGCTCTAATTGGTCGAGCGGAAGTTCCGCCTCGGGAGGCAACGGGATGATAATCTCCGGTCGAATAACGTCCCATCCCGATTGAAGCTTTCCGCTGATCGCGGCGTCGCGTCCCTCGTTGCTTTGGAGCAGCTTGAATATCGGGGCGGCCATCTGTGTGGCGCCGATCCCTTCCGTGACGACAATGGGGATAGGCGGGTGTTCAAGTTTCGACGCCAGTTGGGGTGATAGTCCGCCCAGGATGATACCGCGGACCTGGAATGCCTGGGCCTGTTCGATGACCGCCATATCCTCAATGTCTGCGCCGCCGATGAGAATCATGCTGTGACATGAGGGGTCAATGGCCTTGGCGTTCAGGATTTCATCCGGGCTTTTGACCATATTCTTGAGGACGCCGAAGCTTTCGCCGCCGGCCCCCCAGATTCCCTGGATGAGCGCGCCGGTCGTTTCGATCACGAGGCCGTGTGGCGCGACGACGTTGCTCACCACGCCATTGACGTACGCCCGTAAATCGAAGGGGGTGGGGGGGGCTTCGATCAGGACGCGCCCTCCGCCGCTGGCGGTCACTGTGCCGTCTATCGGGGATTTCACCCGGCGCGGAGGCAGCCATCCTCGCTTGGCGATAACCTGTCCCTCTTCCACCTGGTCGCCTGGTTTGACCGTTAGAAATTTTTTGAGTTGCGACGCCGGTACGTCGATCAAGCGAGCGGCCTGGATGATGCGGAAGTCGCCGGGTTGTTTCGTGCGCGCCACTACGTCGTTCGGTTCGACCCGGTCGCCCTCGTTGACCAGGATCTCCCCTGGCGCGGGCAAAATTCGCTCGCGCCGTGTGCTGGTCAGGGGCGTCACTCTGGTTTCTACTGGGTAATACGTCTTTGTCATCATCCACCTACGTCCCAAATCCACTGCTGCAATTTTTTCTGCCGCGTCTCCGGTTTGCGCGGCAAGCGCAAGGGGCGGCCGCGCGCGTCGATGATCAAACCCACCAGCCCGCCGTTTATTTTCTGCTTGCCGCCTTTGCCCGGCCCGCCGAATCCAACGTCGAATCCATGCCGCCGCACCGGGTTTAACTCCAGTACAGCCTGTTGACCCGGCGGAAGGGGCAATATCTCCAGGTCGCCGTAATGGACGTCGATGTCCAACGCGCCGTCATTCTCATACGTCAGACGCGCTTTGAGGATGAGGTCTCCCAGGCGGGCGCTGCCTACCGGTGCGACGACTGTCCCCAGGTTGACCAGCGCGCCGCTGTCCAGGACTTCTACCGCAGCCAGGGGTTTGACCGCGGCGATGCTCCCCAGGGCTGGCGCGATGCCGTGAACGTCCAGCACCAGGGTCGTGACGCCGATGGGTTCCAGAGCGTCGATGACGAGCAGGGCGGTTTGACCGGGTTGGGGCGTCTGGGCCAACGCGGCCCCGCTGATGACGATGGTCTCGCATAGCGGCGTCAATTGGCTGTAGACCTGGGCTGCGCCTGGTCGCCAACCCGGGCGGGCCAGTTGCAGCGTGGCGCGAATCGCTTCCCGGACGAGACCTTGTTCCAGGCGCAACTCATCCAGTTTCTGCGGGATGGTGTAGGGGCGCATCTCCTTGTTGATGAGCAGGCCGACGATCTCGTCGGCGTCCATCGGTTCCGGCATCCATCGCGTCAGCCTCCGCGGATCCTGGTCCGGTAATAAGCGCTGCCATCCAAACGCGGCGCCCACACCGCCGTTGATCGTCAGGTAGGGGATTTCCTGGAATGTGGCCGAGATCGTCGTGTGGGCGGCGCCTACGTCGACGCCGATGACGCCTTTATCTGGATCGCCCAGATGCCATAGATATTGGATCAATCGACTGAATGCGTTGGCGGTCGGCATAATGGGCGCTGAACTCCAGCTTTCCAGGATGTTGACGCCTGGAAGCAGCCCCAATTTTTTATCGGTGTAAAGCGCCTCCATCTCGGCGCGGGCGTTGGTCAGGTTCTCTCTCTTCAATTCGGGGCGCACGTTATCGGTGACGCGCAATTCCGCCTGACCCTTGATGAGTTTCACCACCCGACGACGTAGTTGCGAGTTGCCCATATAGAGCACGCGCGGCCGGGCGCTTTGTTCGATCATTGAGCAGGCCAGCGCGACCGTTTTAACCATCTCCAATACCGGGTACGTCGCGCCGCCGTCCGTGCCCCCGGCGAGGCATATCACGTCGGGGGCGGCGTCGCGAATGGTTTGGACGTGGGCGGCTTCATCCGACCCATTTTGATTGCCGCTCGCCAGGACGGCGTTGATCAGCGAATAGGCGCCGGCGACTGCGCGCTTGGCGCTGGACACGCTCAGGTCGTGAACTAGCCCGCCCAGCACGGTTTCGAGCGGTTGAGCCGCGCTGGCAGTCGCCACGAAGGCGTCAACGCCCTGACGGCCCATCGTAGCCGGCATGATTAGATCCTCACTGGCGTCGAAGAAGTGACGGCCGGTGACCAGGGCGATCTGTTCGATAGCTCGGCGCACGCCTTCGGAAACGTCGGACCAGGGAGGGGCGGCTGTCGTGAGCGCTTCCCCGCGCGCGATGAACCGGTAGACGCCAGACACCTGCTCGAGGAGCACGACCTTGGTGGTCGCGACGCCACAGTCGGCTACCAGAATGGAATGGATGGTGGATTGCTTTTCTGACATAATTTCTCGTACCTGGTCTCGATTCAGTTGATCAAGCGCTAGAATCCGACGAAAAAGGCGTATAGTTTATCGAACGCTTCAATCAGGTAAACGATGCGTCCGATGAATATCGAAAGGGATGCGGTGATCGCGCCGGCGAAAGCGACGCCGAAGGCGCTGAGCAGAAATAGACGGCCTATCAAGCGCGTCGCTTGGACGATGCGGCCTAGCGGTGAGGGGGGACCTATGCGCTTTTTTCCGATCAACGTGAAGGCCATCAGTGTGCACACGACGCCCAATAAGATGATCACCCCGTTAAATCCACCAGAGCTTAGGGCCAGGGTCGTGGCTTTGGTCTGGGGGATCAGAGTCCCGAATAGCGCGCCGCCAAGAGCGACCGCCGTCCCAACGCCGATGAGATAAGCGACGGAGAGAACGCCAATGAAGGCCTTACGAGGGATGGCTTTGGCCAGTAAAAATATACCCAATAACAGCGGGACCACCACTTGTAATTGTGTCGCGAATTGGTCGGCGAGTAGCTGGCGCAGCAAGACGCCGGCGAGGACGTCGCGGATGACGACCCCGAGCGAGTAGCCGAGCAGCGCGCCGATGAAAAGGTGCAATGATAATCGGTAGATAGCGTGAAAGGGCTTGATGTCGAGCAGATAAGTGAAGACCATAACCGTTAAGATGGCGCCTGTCGCCACGCCGATGAGGTCTAGTGTTTGGGCTGTCACTGTTCTTCCCTCCTTCTTCGCCCGGCGATGGCATAAGGGATTGCGCCGACTATGATCAATCCCACGATGACGATCTGGCCCACGGTCAGCCCGTTCAGGCGGTGGGTTGCGTCTCCCGCTATGCCGTGGTGATGTTCGTAGGCGGCGGCCTGTGGCAGCCCGCTGAGCATCCCGGCGAGTTGCGGAGGGCTGGTTGTCAGGTAGGGGCTGGCGAACGGTTCCAGGGCGGCGCTCAGACCGGCGACGATGGGCGGCCTGTTATGCGCATCCCCAATGTACGTCTGTTCGATCCACCAACGTAGAATTCTAGGCTGGGCGGTCAGCACGACGATCAGTTGCGGCGCTGGTTGCGGCGCTGATTGCGGCGCTGATTGCGCTTCTTTTAGGATTTGAGCGATGCCGGAAGCGTTGCCTGGGCGGTAGCCGATCCACGTGTGATGCGTTTGCGTGTAGGCGCTTCCGGTGCTAATGTCTTGCAGCATCCCGGTCGCTGCTGCGCTTCCTTCCGGGCGTGTGGCGGCGATAAAAAGGCTGGCCTCCCGCTCGAGCAAATGGCTGATGAGCGGGTGGGCGATGGCGTCCATCTCATCCGATTCCGTCGGCCCGTATTCAAATACGAGGAGGACGGCTGCGCCAGCGTCCAAATTTTCAATCGTCTCGTAGGGATCGTGGGGGGGGAGAGCGGGGGCGGACAGTGGCGGGATGATGTCCGGTGCGATGAGCGCGCCCAACGTCGTGACCAATAATATCAGGGCGACCACCAATCGTTGCGTTTGCTCTCCGATGTCGACGCGTTTTCTTTGTGCTTTGTAAGGGGTCGGCTTGGGCGGCTCAATAGCTGAGGTGACCAGGTCTTGGAGCAGCCGGGCTCTGGTTAGGGTCGCCTCGCTCGTTTCGATGTGTGAGCGTTTCTGGGGTTGCAGTTGCTCGATCGCTTCGCTGGGGGGAAGAACGCCTCGGAGGCCTTCCAAAAGCCCTTCGGTTTCCAGCGCCTCTTCTTCATCTTTTGGCGTTTTGGTCTCTTTAGGCCGTAACCCCTCCATCCAGGCCGGAATTTCCGCCTGGGCGAGCGCTTCAATACCGTCCGTTTCTGTCCTGGGCCCAAGATCGGCCAACCAACCGGGCATTTCGCCCGCTTCAATCTCAGGCTCTGCTTCAATAGTCGCCGGTTTTTCCAAAGTCGGCGTGGGTGAGGGTTCTTCTTCTATGGCGAGGTCGCGAAGCCAATCGGGCGTCTCGTCAAATAGGTCGGTCTCAATCTTTTCCTGCTCAAATGGCGGCGGCGCTGCTTGGGCGACTTCAGCTGCGGCCTCGACGGGGATCTCCTCCACGGCGGGCTCTTCTACCGGCGCATCGGAAGGCGCGATCTCTTGCAACCAATCGGGTATGGCGGCCGGTTCCATCGCTGGCGCGGCTTCGGCGTCCCATTCCCACGGCATGGATTCGGGGGCTTCGGCCCGCTCTGGCGTGATTCGTTGCAGCCAATCGGGCGCTGCGTCTATTTCCGTGTCAAATGTGTCGGGTGAGTCGGGGGCGGCCGGCGGCGGTGTTTCTTCCGGCGCTTCTCCTCGGAGCTCGGTTAGCCAGTCGTCGCCTGCGTAGGGCGCTTCGGACGATTCTGGTTGGTCTGTTGCGCGAAGTTGTGTGAGCCAATCCCCCTCGCTTTCTTCGTGGGTGTCTGCTGAGTCGTCTGGCGCGTCATCTTGAATATCGGGCGGCGCGGTGTCCCGAAGTTGGGATAGCCAATCGTCCTTTTCTCCCGCTTCCTCCGCCTGGCGTTTCTCTGCGGTCGGCGGGGCTTCGGCGGTTTCAGCGTCTGGGGTCGAGGCCCGGAATTGGGACAGCCAATCATCGGCGGATTCATCCGCTGATGCGGGGGGTTTTTCCTCCACTTGATCGCTCAGCGGGATGGTGGGCAGCGAGAGGCCCTTGATGGATGGCGTCTCGGGTCGTTCTTCTTCCGCCGTCTCTTCGGGGGAGGATGCCATCGGCGCCACGCGGGCCTGGCATTTATCGCAATATACGTTGCCCACCGGGTTCATCGCGCCGCACATTGGGCAGCGCAACGCTGTCTGCATAGGCATTGGTTCGCCGCACTCGTTGCAGAAGCGACTGCCTCTTCGATTTGCCGATCCGCAGTTTGGACAATGAATCATTTTAACACTCAAGATTCGCTATAGGGTTGCTCACTGGCTATAAAAATCCGCAGTGCTGTCACGATGACGCCCAACGCGACGCCTAGCAATAGCCCTCGTATGCCGGCCATACTCCACACATTGACGATCCAGGAACGGACGCCGGTCAACCATGCCAATTCTAGCATAAAGGGAGCGCCGCCCAGCAAAACGACGATGACGACGCCGAGGAAAAGAACGGTCCAGGCATTGGGTCGGGTGCGAAGCATACGGAACGCGGCCAATGCGAGGGTGAAAACGATGAGCGCGGCCAGTGATGAGCCCAAGGGGCTGATGACGTAACGGAATATCCATTGAGACGTTGCATCGATCGTTGATTCGATCTGAGCGGGAACGGGAATGTTGAGAAAATCTAACGTTAAGCTCTGGGTTGCCGGCGGTATCCAAGCCACCAGCATGGCGAATATCAGGATCAAGCTGTAGAACCATCCATCCCGTTGGCGCTGGATCTGTCTACCGTGAACGCGCAGGACGTTGAGGATGCCTAGTAGAAAGGCGAAGGCGGCGATGATGACAGCCCATTCGACCATCATATCACGCCACGGGGCCATGTCCGCTATGAAGTATCCAGATAGCACGATCAAGCCAGGCGCGAGGATGAAGATGACAAAAGGTATCCAGCGTTTAATTAATCCACCCATGATTTTACCAGGCTCCCAAATATGTGGCGATGCTAAACGCTAAAATTGCCAGGATTAAAAGGACGCGCAGGACATCCTGTGTGATGAGTCCGGCCAGGTAATGCTTTTCACCGGTCAATTGGGCGCCGGCGGCGTATAACTCTTCCCCCTGGGCGAGTTGTTTGACCGCTGGGTATAGGGCCGCGATGGCGGTCGGTGTTGTGACGGCGGCGAGCGATGGAATGTCATAACGGGCGCTGGAGTCGGCGATGAGCGAGATCTCTTCTTGGAAGGCGCCGATCATAATCGTGGCGGTGATGGTCTCGTTGTCTGCGACATCGGCGGCGCCGGCGGCGTATCCCACGGGTGATGGCGCGATGAAGCGCACCTGCCCGGCGTTGTAAAGTTCCAGTCGACCCTTGCGTTCATACGCTCGCCGTAACATATCCTGGGCGATGGGGAGTAGGGTTGGGTCTCCTACGGTGACGATTGGCGGGGCGTTGTAGTCGGCTGCTTCGTCAGCCAGGGCCTCCAGGACTTGCATGGCGGCGATGGATGTGATGGCGTCTTCTCCGTACAAGCTGCCATTACCCAGGGCGATGTGGATCCCGCCGCCGCTTTCGGCTGCGTAACCGGCCTGAGTCCGTAAATCCTGGAAGGCCGGTATGGGCCGCACAGGGACTTCGATCTTTTTTCTCAGCCGCAGAATGAGCGATACGCCAATCAATATCGCGAGGCCGAGCACTAAGATTGCGCCTGCCAGGGGGTTCATCGCTCACCTTTCTTTCGTCGGTCTTCCGCGAGATGGGTTTGCAATAGGTTTAGTAGTTCTGGATCATCCAGCAAGAGCGTGATGCGTTCTAACGTACTGGAAAGCGCGCTTTCTGACGCCAGTGGTTGTATCAGAAGAAGCATCTGACTGCCCAGGAAGCCAAACGCCTGGGCGACATCAAGAAGCGGCGCGGCGATGGGAGAGAGCCCGGCCGTTGCGATTTGTCTGCTCCATTCGGCGATCCACGCTTTTTGTTCCTCTTCTTGTGTCATTATGCTTCAAATGCTTTTGAGCGCTGTTTGTAGTGCGTGCGTAGTGCGTGCGCTATAGTATACCGTAATTTTTCAGCTTGCTCAAGGGCGGATGACCGGGTGTAGATACAGTATACCAAAGATATTGATAAATCGCCACTTTTTCAGGAGGCCAGCCAGTATGTTTTCTTGCGGCCTGGACTTGACCATCCAGACAATCCAGTTACCAGGAGGCGTTAGGGAATGTGACGACGCCGGCGTGAACGCCCACTCGTTTGTACATCTTGACGCCGGCAAACGGCTCTTTCATAATGCCATCGTGTATGGCCCAGCTGCGACCGCGGACAGTATGGGCCATTTCTGGGCGTCGAAAGGGAGTGGAGCCGTCCAATCTCTGGCGCAACAGGCCATCAGGCGCAAAGGCGTTGTGAATCCATTCCATACGGCCTAAGCCCATCACGTAAGCGAATCCCAACCGCTCGAAGAGAATGGCGTTGTGATAGGCCAATGGCTGGATGTAAAAGGCATCGTGGTGTAGTCCGACGACAAATTGTTCCCAGATGGGGATCAGGTCGCGCGTCAACCTTAACCCCCTCCGCACCTGTCCTGGCGCTAATCCGGCTTCCATCGCTCCGATCTCCTCTGCGACGCGCCGGGCCTGGACGCCGAAATGGGTCGGTGTGCCATCCGGCAGGCGATCGACGTCGAAGCGTTCTGCGTGCGGATCGTTGACGGCGAATAGCAATACCTCGATCTGGTTGTTGACTGTGTCCGCCAGATGGAGGTACAACACCGGATCCTCCGCGTCCCAGCGATGGCGCACGAAGAGTTCGCCCGACGCGCCGCTGGGCTCGTAGGTGACCAGAGACCGACCCTCTTCATCTTGCAAGGTCTCCGGGTCGATGCCCAGGCGCAGGAATATATCCAGCGGAACCATGTGATGGAATATCTGGAGCCTTTGGTCCGTCGAAAGAGCGTTGATTTGTTTGATCGAGTAGAGGTCGAGTTCTTGGAGGGGTGGGGGAGGGCGTCTCGTTTGTTTTGATAGATCGATGGCGGTCATCGTCTTTTGCGCCTCTGCTCCCTCTCTTTCAGCGCCCGCTCCATATCCCGGCGCGCTGTTCGCTCGGCGATATCCTGCCTTTTATCGTATTTGCGCTTGCCACGGGCCAGGGCGATTTCGACTTTTGCCAGGCCGGCGCTGAGATACATTTTCACCGGAATGATCGTATATCCGCGCTCGTTCACCTGAGAGGTCAGGCGGTCGATTTCTCGTCGATGGAGCAATAATTTGCGCGGGCGAAGCGGGTCGTGTCCGAAGCGGCCGGCCGGATCGTAAGCGGCGATGTGTACGTTGATCAGCCACAACTCCCCGTCGCGCGGTTGGACGTAACCGTCGCTCAAATTGACCCGCCCGGCGCGGATCGACTTGATCTCCGTGCCCAGGAGGACCAGACCGGCTTCTTTTACGTCTTCCAGGTGATAATCCCGGCGGGCCTTTCGATTCTTGGCGACTATTTTTATACCCGGCATTGTCTACTCGCCCGAAAGTAAATACTCGACGGCCCGCTCTAGCTGTGGATCTTCGCCCTCTTCCAGTTCTTCCGCTTCAGGCCATGGGGCTTCGATGTCGGGATTGAGGCCATGATCCTGGATAGCTCGATCGTTGGGCGTAAACCAGAGGGCGATGGTGACCCGTAATTCAGAACTATCGCTGAGCGTGAATGGCCGTTGGACGGATCCTTTCCCGAAGGTGGTTTCTCCGATGAGGATGGCTCGCTCTCGGTCTTGCAGCGCGCCCGCCACGATCTCCGAGGCGCTGGCTGTGCCGCCGTCCACCAGGACGACCAACGGGATGTCTTCCCCAACGTCGCCTGGCTGGGCGCCTGATGCGGGCAATTCCTTTTTCCGCCCATCGCTCCAGCGTTCGATGAGCACCGTTCCATCACCCAGGAAAAGGTCAGCGACCTTGATCGATTGATCCAACCATCCGCCCGGATTGCCGCGCAAGTCCAGCACGATGCCTTTGGGATCGTTTTCCAGCAGTTCAATCAATCCTTCCTCCGTCAGTTCGCTGGCGGTGGCGCTGAATTCGTGCAGGCGGAGATAACCGATGCCGTCGTCTCGCATTTCGACCGTCGTGATGGGTATTTCGAGACTGGCGCGGGTTACTTCGACCTCGAAAGGTTCCGCGATGCTTTTCCGCGTGATGAGCAGCCTCACTTCTGAGCCGGCCGGGCCGCGGATTAAGCCAATCGACTCATAGAGAGACAGCCCCACGATGGAGACCCCGTCTACTTCGAGCACCAGATCCCCAGCTTGGATGCTGGCTTGGTCGGCCGGGCCGTCTTCAAAAACCCCCGATATTTCCAGGATGCCGTCCTCGTTTAGTCCGACGAAGGCGCCGATGCCCTCGAATTTTCCGGTGGCGTCTTCGGAGATGATGGCGGCCGCCTGGGGCTCGATGAAGGCTGTGTAATCGTCCTCCAGGGCGTCCAACATCCCGTGAATGGCGGCATACGTGAGCGTCTGCATATCCGGCAAGTCGCCGTAGAAATTGCGCTGTACCAGGTCCCATACCTCCCAGAAGAGTTGGAAGGTCTCTTGGTCTCTATCTTTCGGGATGGGTGTGGGCGCGAGCGTCGGAGTTTGGATGGGTTCGGTTGGTTCGAGCGTCTCTCCCGCTTCGGGTGAGGGAGAGGGTGTGTCCGTTGGCGTGACGTCCGGAGGTCTCGATGCTGTCCAGACCGGCAGAGCGCCGCTCCCTGTCAATAAGTAGGCTGAAGCAAAACCGGATAGAAAAACAACGCCGATAATCGTCAGTAACAGGGCGCTCAATAACAGAAACTTCATTGCTTTATTCATTCAAAACTCCTCGAAGTGCTCTTTGCTTGCAGATAAGCGATGGCTTGTTCTATCTGATGGTCTAGAGCCGTATCGCCTCGAGAGACCTGTATATCGGGCGTCAACCCCTCTCCATCCAGCGGGCGACGATTGGGCGTCAGCCAGATGGCTGACGTGACGTGCAGCGAGGAACCGTCGCTCAGGTCGTAGATCAATTGGACAGAGCCTTTGCCGAACGTCGTTTCGCCGATGAGGGGCGCTCGTTGGTGATCCTGCAACGCGCCGGCGACAATCTCCGATGCGCTGGCTGTCCCACCGTTCACCAGCACTGCCAGCGGTAGGTCGAGCGCCAATCCACCGCTCTCGGTCTTCAAGGTCCGTTCCGTCGTTTTTTTGGACGATTCGATCATCACGATTTCCTCGTCCAGGAATTGATCGACCGTCTCGACGGCGCTCGCGATCAGGCCTCCTGCGTTGTCTCGTAAATCCAATAAAATTGCCTGGCAAGCATTATCTTGTATTAATTCCATCAAAGCGGCGCGCGTTTCATCCCCTGTTCTCTCGGTGAATCTGGTGATTTGGATATAGCCGATTGAGGGATCCTGTTCGAGTGGACGCCAGATGACTGAGGGGGTCTTGATCTCCTCTCGTTCAATTGAGAGTTCAAATGGCGGGTCGGGGGGACGTGAAAGCGTCAGCGTCACCGTTGCGCCGATCTCGCCGTGTAGCCAGGTTTGCACCGTGTCCAGGGATGTGACGTCTGTCAACGCCTGTCCGTCGATGGCGAGGAGCACATCCCCCTCCATAACGCCCGCCCGCTCGGCGGGGGAATCCGGGTAGGGGGATAGGAGCCACTGGTCATCATCGTAGCGTAGCGCTACGCCGACGCCGCCGAAATACCCCTGCATCCGCTCCCGTTCCAATTCGCGGGGTTGGGGCTCGACGAAAGTCGTATACGGATCTTCGAGAAGCGCCAGGGCTCCGCGAATTGCGCCATATGTGCGCTCCTCTGCCGTGGGAAGATCGCCGTAGAAGTGTTCCTCGACCCTGTCCCAGGCTTCCCAGAAGACATCAAAGGCGGATTGATTGGTTTGGGTGATGCGCGCTTGCAACACGTAGGCGCTGAACCCGGCGCCATAGGTCGCGCAAGTGCAAGTAAATATGAGCGCCAGTGTGAAGACCACGTATCTCTTGTTTCGCATCATCGTGGAAAACTCCAATTTCCTTTCGCTAAGTTAACATATTCTAACACAAAGCAGATGAGGAGCAAGCCCTTTTGGCCTGTGTGGGATTTGCCACAAAGGCGAGATTGTCATAGAATTACAATGCAGCAGTTACAAACTATGGATTGGAAGGAATAGATGAACAACCAGATAACTATAGACGAAGGATGCACAAAATCGCTTGATCTGACGCCGATTGGATGCGTCGAGCGGGACGAGAGCGACCGAGACCTCCGAGGCGACGATCTCAGGGCGCGACCGGCTCGCATTATACTCGATCCGGCGGTGCTCGATGGCCTGTTGGGCCTGGAAGCCGGCAGCGACGTGCTCGTGCTCTGCTATTTTCACCAGGCCGACCGGGACGTCCTGCTGGTCCATCCCCGGGGCGATCTCGACCGCCCGCTCCGGGGCGTGTTTGCGACCCGCAGCCCCGCGCGCCCCAATCCCATCGCGGTGACCAGCGCCCGCATCCAGCGCATCGACGGGAACGTCATTCACCTCGTCGGTCTGGATGCTCTGGATGGCTCATTGGTGTTGGACATCAAATCACTCGCGCCTACCTTCCACGAGCCATACCGGTAAACTGGTGTATTGGTATACTAATTATGGCGCCGTCTGACTCACGCACCAAATACCAGCATACCGGTGTATCAACACTGGAACTTTCCATCACTGTCCGACGTCTAAGAAACGTAGAGCTTACGGGTAACCGATATACTGATGTACCAATCCCAGGAGGATAAAGATGAACAGACGATTTGTCTACCAGTTCGTGGCAGTGCTTACGTTGTTGAGCTTGATCGTGGGGGGATGTCAGCGCTCGGCCGCGCCTTCGCCGACGCCGACCGTTCCGCCCTACACCCCCGCGCCGGCAGGGAGTGTGCCGGTGAACGTCATCCAGCGCGCCCCCGAGCGGGGGGAGGAACTGTCCCTCGACGGCGTCATCGAGTTGGTCTTCGACCGGCCGATGGATCGCGCCTCGGTCGAGCGGGCGTTCAAAGTCAACCCCACGTTGCAGGGGAATATCGAGTGGGCCGACGCGCGCACGGCGCGCTTCAGGCCGGCCCGCGACCTGACACGAGACGCCGAATACTACGTCACCGTCGAGGCGGAGGCCAGGGCGGCGGATGGCGAGTCGCTTGACGGCGCCTACCGCTTCAAATTCCGGACCGTGGGCTACCTGGAGGTGAGCCAGGTCGTGCCGGCCCCCGGGTCGGAGGACGTCGAGACGACGGGCGACGTCACGGTCATGTTCAATCGCCCTGTCGTGCCTTTGACGGCGGTCAGCGACCCCGATTACGCCGGCTTGCCCCAGCCCCTCACCTTCGATCCGCCCATTGCGGGCAGCGGGGAATGGCTCAATACCTCGATCTACGTCTTTAAACCGGCCGAGACCCTGGCGGGCGGCACCCGCTATACGGCCCAGGTCGAGGCGGGGTTGACCGATACTACCGGCGGTCTCCTGGAAGAAGATTACGAGTGGACGTTCACGACCCAGCCGCCGCAGATCACGTGGATCTCTCCCCAGGAGGGGGCCGATCTGGTCAGTGTGGATACGTCGGTGCAGATGACGTTCAACATGCCGGTCGATTGCGACTCGGCGCGGGAGGCCTTCAGCTTGCAGGGGGATGGGCGTACGACGATCGCGGGCGATTTGGCGTGCGACGGGGCGAGCGTCGTCTTCACGCCCACCGAACGCTTGCCCTTCGACACAGTCCTTACGGCCCGCGTGGACGC
The DNA here is from genome assembly GCA_034437315.1 of Anaerolineae bacterium. GTDB lineage: Bacteria > Chloroflexota > Anaerolineae > B4-G1 > B4-G1 > DSAR01. The sequence goes on along the minus strand of DAOTUC010000050.1, from coordinate 5,156 downwards.
CGGCGTGCGCAGCCAGGGCGGAGGCAAAGGGATGCGGGAAGCTTACGAGTGGCCCTTCCGTACAGTTCCCTTGCCCCAAATCGTTGATACCCGGCCCGCCGATGGAGAGGAAGAAGCGCCGCCGCACACGGCCTTCGAAATTATTTTCAACGCCCCCATCGACTCGGCGACGGTGCTGCCCAACCTGGAGATGACGCCGCCCATCTCCCCGGCCCAGGTCTACACCTACTTCAATCGCTGGGATCAGACCTTCGTGCTCGGCTTCGGCGCCCAGCCTTCCACCGATTACGAAGTGCGCATCGGGCCGGACATCGCCGATCCCTACGGCAACGAGACGGGACAGCGGATGACGGTCCGTTTCCGCACCGCGCCGCTGGACCCGGCGGCCTGGCTGCTGGTTCCCGGGCAGATGGGCACGTACGACGCCAATCAACCGGCCCAGATCGTGGCGGGCTATCTTAACACCACCCGCCTGACCTTCCAACTGCACCGCCTGGAGATTCAAGATTTCCTCACCGCTCGTTACGATTGGTGGGATTACGAGCCTCCGGGCGATCCGCTGCGCGAGTGGAGCACGCCGGTCGAATCCCCCCTCAACCGGCGGGAGCGCGTGCTGGTCGACCTGGTCGAGGGCGGCGGTCAGCTAGAACCGGGCGTTTATCTGTTGGGTCTGAGAGCGGAGGGGGTCGAGTACGACCGCTGGCGACATCGCAAGCTACTGATCGTGTCGGCGCACAACCTGACGGTCAAGGCCAGCCAGGGAGAGGCCCTGGTCTGGGCGACCGATCTGGCGGAAGGCCGGCCGCTGGCGGATCTCCAATTGGCGCTGTTGGATGAAGCCGGGGATGCGCGCCAGGAGGCGACGAGCAACGCCGACGGCGTCGCCCGTTTCGCCTTTGCCGGGCGTGAGTGGCGCGGTGACAGCCTATTCTACTCGGCGGAACCGTTCGTACTGGGCGGCGTCGGGTGGGACTGGTCGACCGGCATCAGCCCCTGGGACTTCGGCCTTCAGGAAGCAGGCTATCCGCCCGATTACCGGGCCCACATCTATACCGACCGGCCCATCTACCGGCCGGGGCAGACCGTCTACTTCCGCGGCGTCGTGCGGACCGAGGACGATGTACGCTACGATCTGCCCGACTGGGATCGCGTCGACGTCGTCATCCGCAGCGCGTCGGGCGAGGAGGTCTACCGGGAGACGCTGTCCCTGGACGAGTTCGGCGCCTTTCACGACGAGTTAGCCCTGGCGGAGGGGGTGCAACTGGGCGATTACGCGATCGTAGCGGAGGTGGGAGACGAGCGACTGCACGCCAACTTCCAGGTCGCCGCCTACCGTCCGCCGGAGTTCGAGGTCGTCGTCGAGCCGGATGAGGACGCCGTGTTCGCCGGGCAGACGACCGACGTGGCGGTGGACGCGCGCTATTTCTTCGGCGGCGCGGTCGCCGACGCCGAGATAGAGTGGCGCTTGCTTTCCTCTCCCTACACCTTCCAACCGGACCAATTCGGGCGCTATGACTTCTCGGCGGACGATGACCCGTGGCGACCTCGCTGGCGCTGGTGGTGGGAGACCCCTTCGCCCGACGTGTTGCTCACTGGTTCGGGAACGACCGACGACGAGGGCCGTTTGACCGTCGCGCTGCCGACCGAGGTGATGACCGGCGGGCAAGAACTGACGCTGGAAGCGACCGCCTACGGCAAGGACGGGCAGGCCATCTCCGGGCGGAGCAGCGTCGTGGTGCACAAGGGCGCGTTCTACGCCGGGTTGGCGGCGCGCCAGTACGTGGGCCGGGCGGGCGACGAGATGGCGGTTGACGTGGTGACGGTCGATTGGGAGGGCGCACGCTTGCCCGGGCAGACGCTCGACGTCGAGGTGGTCCGCCGGGAGTGGGTGAACACCTTTGTGGAGAACGAGATCGGCGGCGGCTCCTGGGAGTGGGAGACGGTGGACACCGTCGTTTTCACCGACACGCTGACCACCGACGCCAACGCCGAGGGCGAGATCGTCTTCACGCCGGAGGAGGGCGGTTCCTATCAGGTCGCGGTCAACGGGCGGGACGCGCAGGAGCGGCCGGTCCGCAGCGCGATCTGGGTGTGGGTCAGCGGCGAGGATTACGTCTCGTGGCGGCGGCAGAACAAGGATCAGATCACGCTCATCAGCGACAAATCGACATACACCCCCGGCGAGACGGCCGAGATCCTCATCCCCAGCCCCTTCGAGGGCGAGCACTGGGCCTGGATCACGGTCGAGCGGGGCGGCGTGCTTCAGCAGGAGGTCCTGAAGTTGGAGAGCAACTCGACCCTCTACCGCTTGCCCATCACCGCCGATCACGCGCCCAACGTCTACGTCTCGGCCGTCATCGTCCAGGGGCCGGAGGCCCCCGACGCTAGCGAGCGATCTGCGGCGCACAAGGTCGGCTACACGGCGCTGACGGTGGAACCGGTCGTGCAGACGTTGAACGTCTCCCTGACGCCCAGCGTCGAGCAGGCGGAGCCGGGCGATCGGGTCTCCTTCGAGGTGGAGGCCCGTGACGCCGGCGGCGAGCCAGTCGCGGCCGCCTTCTCGGTCGATCTGGTCGATAAGGCGGTGCTCAGCCTCCGGCCGCGCCAGCCGAACGCCATCGTCGAGGCCTTCTACGGGCGGCGCGGTTTGGGCGTCTCGACCGCCAGCGGGTTGGCGATCTCGATCAACCGTCTGTTGCTGGAGCAGATGGAGGATCTGGCGCGGGAGGAAGAGGCGGCCCAGGTGTTGGGGCGCGGCGGTGAGGAAATGGCGGAGGAAGAGGCGCTTGATTTTGCCGCCGAGGCGCCGCAAGCCGCCCCGACGGCGACGGCGACGGCGGAGAAAGCGGCTGAGATGGACGGGCAAGCGCCGCCCGGCGTCGAACTGCGCGAGACCTTCGCCGATACCGCTCTGTGGGACGGCGCGGTGGTCACCGACCGGAGCGGTCGCGCCACGGTCGATCTCACGCTGCCCGACAACCTGACCACGTGGGTCTTCCGCGGGGTCGGGGCGACGGTCGACACCGAGGTTGGTGAGGCGACGACCGAGCTCCTGGTCACCAAGCCGCTGCTGGTGCGCCCGACGACGCCGCGCTTCTTCGTCGTGGGCGACCGGGCGGAACTGGCGGCCCTGGTCAGCAACAATACCGGCGAGACGTTGGACGTCGAGGTGGCGCTCCAGTCGACCGGCCTGGCGCTGGCGGATGACGCCGTGCAGACTGTCTCCATCCCCGGCAGCGGAGAGGCGGCGGTCACCTGGTGGGTGACGGTAGAAGACGTGGAGAACGTCGACTTGACGATGAGCGCCGTCGCCGGCGATTACACCGACGCGGCCCGCCCGCGCCTGACGACCGGCCCCGACGGCACGCTGATGGTGCGCCGCTACACCGCGCCGGAGATCGTGGGCACCGGCGGGCAGGTGGTGGACGAGGGAACGCGCACCGAGGTGGTGGCCCTGCCGCCCAAGTACGACGAGCGCGAGGGAGAGCTGACTGTGCAACTCGACCCGTCGCTGGCGGCCGGGATGCGGGAGGGCCTGGATTACCTGGAGTACTTCCCCTACGAGTGTGTGGAGCAGACCGTCTCCCGCTTCTTGCCCAACGTGCTGACCTACCGGGCGTTGAAGGACCTGGGCATCGCCGACCCGGAACTGGAGCGGAAGCTGCCCGGCCTGGTCGCCGAGGGGTTGAGCACGCTCTACCGGGCCCAGAACGGGGATGGGGGCTGGGGATGGTGGGCCGATCGCGAGAGCAGGCCTTACCTGAGCGCCTACGTCGTGTTTGGCCTGGTCAAGGCCCAGGAGGCCGGTTTCGACGTGCGCGGCGACGTGATCCAACGCGGCGTGGCTTACCTGGAGAGCGCGTTGGTTCCGGCCCGCGACCTCAGGAGCTACCGGGAGGCCGACCGGCAGGCCTTCCTGCTCTACGTGTTGGCCGAGGCGGGCCAGACGCGGCGCACCAGCCAGACCGGCGAACTGTTCCGTCAGCGGGACAAGCTCAACCACTACGGGCGCGCCTTCCTGGCGTTGACGCTGAGCATGACCGACGAGAATGACAGCCGGATCGACACGCTACTGGCGGATCTGCAGAACGCGGCCATCCTTAGCGCGACCGGCGCCCACTGGGAGGAGGCCAATTACAACCGCTGGGCGATGAACACCGACACCCGCTCCACCGCCGTCATCCTGGATACACTGGCCCGCCTTGATCCCCAGAACGACCTGATCCCCAACGTCGTGCGCTGGCTGATGGTCGCCCGGCGGGATGGAATCTGGGAGACGACGCAGGAGACCGCCTGGTCGTTGATCGCGCTGACCGACTGGATGGTGGTCACCGGCGAGCTGGCGGGGAATTACGAGTACGGCGCCTGGCTTAATGACGAGGCGCTCCATGAGGGTAGCGTGACGCCGGAGAATGTCGATGAGTCGATCAAGCTGCGGGTCGACGTCGCCGATCTGCTGGCGGATGCGGGCAACCGGTTGATCATCGGGCGGGGTCCGGGCGAAGGGCGGCTCTACTACACGGCCCACCTCAAGGTCTACCTGCCGGTGGCGGAGATCGAGCCGCTCGACCGGGGCATCATCGTCTCCCGGCGCTACGTTGATCCGGCCTGTAATGAAGGCGTCAAGTGCCCGGAGGTGGACCAAGTGGCCGTCGGCGACGTGGTGCAGGTGCGTCTGACCATCATCGCGCCGCACGACCTGTACTACGTCGTGGTCGAGGATCCGCTGCCGGCCGGCGGTGAGGGGATCGATCCCAGCCTGGCGACGAGCAGCGTGATGGATCAGCAGCCCGGGCTGTACCGCGAGACGCAGGACGATTGGTGGGGCGGTTTCTATCACTGGTGGTGGCAGTGGTACAGCCGCAGCGAGATGCGCGACGATCGCGTGACGCTGTTCGCCGACTACCTGCCGGCGGGGACCTACGAGTACACGTACACCTTCCGCGCCACGCGCCCCGGCGAGTACCAGGTCATCCCTACGACGGCCAACGAGTTCTACTTCCCGGAGGTCTTCGGGCGTGGGGCCGGGCGACTATTTGTCGTTGAGGGGAATGAATGAGAAGAGATTTCGTGCATTTAAGGTGATTGAGTCGACACTCATTCACGGACATTGGATTTTGCCGTTATGACAAAGTGTGATAGAATTTATCACTAAG
>DAOTUC010000049.1:0-15165 GCA_034437315.1 Anaerolineae bacterium | reverse complement strand
GTCGGCGTGAACGTAGCGGTCGGGGGCGGTTCCGGGGTCGCCGTAAAGGTCGCGGTCGGAGGCGGCTCGGGAGTGAAGGTGGCAGTATGTTTCGGCGTCGGCGTCGCCAGTTGGGCGTGCACGAGCGCCCCGCCCGATAGGGCGAACAGCGCGCCGAGCAACAGCAACGTCGTCAAAGCCAATGGGGCGTAACGTCGCAAATCGTCCATCGTCCCTCTCGTCATCATTCCTCCTCATTCCTCCTCGACCACCAGCGTGTACTCGGTGTCGGCGCTGTAAATCGTCCAATCGTAATGGCGCACGTTGACCGCCAGCCGACCGTCCTCGGTCGCGGTCCAGACGATCTGCGAGGCCGGATTTCCGGGAGAGACGTCGTTATTTTCGGCCAACTGCGTGGCGCAATCGCCCGACCACAGGGCCAGGACCGTGTCGGCCCGGGGGCCTAGCTCATCGGTGGTGATGGTGTAGGTCCGCCCGGCGGTCACGGGGAAAGCGTACCAATCGTTGTCGTTGGGGTAATCGACGTTCTCCCGATAGCGCTCGCCGATCGCCAACGGATGGGCCGCTTCACAGAAATCGGCGACGTCCTCGATCGGCGGCGGTGGTGGGTTGCTCTCGTCGTAGACCGCGATGCTGTAACCGGTCTCCGGGCCGGTAGCCGCTGGGTCGTAACTGCGCACCAGCACGTGGAGCGGTCCGGTCTGCCCGACGCGCCACGTCACCCGCGAGGCCCGGCTGTTCGAGGGATACGGCAGATCATCGTTGCTCACCAGGGGGGTGGTGCACGTCCCATCGTACAGCGTGATGACCGTGTCGGCGTGGATGTCCAGATTCTCGGTGCGGACGGTGTAACTGACCCCCGCCGTGGCCTGGAAGGTGTACCAGTCGTCGTCCGCCAAGTGATCGAAATCCTCTGCCAACGGTTCCGCGATGGCCAATGACCAGCCCGGGCACGTGTCGGGCGCGTCGTAGGGATAATGGCGCAGAATCAGCGGCAGATAGACGAAACTGGGACGGCGCGGCTCGACGTGGATCCCGTGCGTCGCCGTGAACGGGCCGCCGCAGTTCTCCGCCCGCAGCGTGAGCGTGTAGACGTCGGGATCGGCCCATTGATAGGTCGCCGCCGGCGTCCCTTGCCCGCTCACGGTGGGCGCGGGCGACCAGGTGTAGGTGAGCGGTTCGCTGGCGTCGGCGGGCGCGACGACGCCGCTGAAGGTGTAATCGGTGTCGGTATACCCCGCTGTCGGCCCGTCGATGGATACGCCGGTCAAGGGACGCAAGCAGAGATAGGAAATCGTGATCGCGTGGGTCGCCGTGACGAACCCGCCGCCGCAGTCCGGCGAACGGTCGGCCCGCAGGGTGAGTGTGTAGGCGCCGGGGGCCGACCACTGGTAGGTCGCCGTCGGCGTCCCTTGCCCGCCCACGGTGGGCGCGGGTGACCAGGTGTAGGTGATCGACCCACTGGCGTCGGCCGGAGTGATCACGGCGGTGAAGGCGTAGTCGATGCCGGCGAGTCCCTCCGCTGGCCCGTCGATGCCGACGCCGGTCAACGGGTGCGGGCACGGGTGAGAAATCGTGATCGTGTGGGTCGCCGTGACCGCGCCGCCGCCGCATATCGGCGAACGGTCGGCCCGCAGGGTGAGTGTATAGACGCCGGGGTCGGCCCATTCGTAGGTCGCCGTCGGGGTCCCTTGCCCGCTCACGGTGGGCGAGGGGGCCCATGTGTAGGTGATCGGTTCGCTGGCGTCGGCGGGAGTAACCACACCGCTGAAGGTGTAGGCGGTGTCGGTGAACCCCGTTGTCGGCCCGTCGATCCCCACGCCGGTCAACGGATGGGGACAGGGATGGGAAATCGTGATGAAATGGGTCGCCCGGACCACGCCTCCGCAATTTTCCGCCTCTATGGTGACGGTGTAGACGCCGGGATCCGTCCATTGGTAGCTCGCCGCCAGCGTCCCTTGCCCGCCGAGCGGTTCCGGCGTCCAGGTGTAGGCGACCGGTCCGGTGGCGTAAGACGGCTGGATGGCGGCGGTGAACGTGTGGGTGACGTCGATCAGGCCGCTCGCCGGGCCCGCGACGTCCACGCCGGTCAGGGGGTACAGGCAGGGCGGCGGCGTCACCTCCACCGGGAGCGGCGCGCCGGCGGTGTAGACCTCGTTGGCGCGCACGCCGTAGAGAGCGTTGGTCAGCGTGCCGGAGACGGTCAGGTCGACGTCGACGTACAGGTCGAGGGTCGTAGAACTTCCCGGCCCCAAGCTGGCTAAATTCCATACCACGGTGCGGTCGGGCGGTGTCGGCGATGTGCATACGCCGGGGCAAAAGTTGAACGTCGTCCCCGGCGGGAGGGTGTCGGTGACGACCAGGCCGGTCAGCCCCCGCTCCGGGCTGCTGTTGCGCACCGTGAGGCGATAGCGCAGCGTCTCGCCGGCAGTGACCGGATCCGGACGGGCCGTCTTCTCGATCGAGAGCGGGTGCGGCAGCACCGTGAGCGGCATCGCCGCCGTGGCGGTGCAGGCGTCGGTGTCGGCAATGGTCAGCGAGACGGTGTAGGGGCCGGTCGTCTCGTAGGTATGATTGACGCTATCGCCGGTCCCGGCGTCTCCATCGCCAAAGGTCCACTGGTAACCGTAGGGTGAGCGCCCGCTGAGCCCGTCGGTGCTGACGCTGAAGTTGACCGTCTCCCCTTCGAAGGGCTGAACGGTGCTGGCGCTGACGACGATGGCGTTGGGGTCGATATCGAAACCGAAGCGCGCCCGGTAGAGAATGGCCGCCATGTCGTCGCTGCGGGCGTCGCCTACGCGCATCGTCAGCGCGTTGCGCCCGCGGAAAAGGAAACTGGGGTCGGGTACGTCGATTATGGCCACGCTGCTGCTCTCGTCGCCGGGTATCCAAGCGATGATGTCGCCGTTCAGGTAGACCGAGGCCGCGCCGTCCGGGATGCCCGCGCTGTCGGTGGCGTTGAGGAGATGAATCTCGATGTCGCCGGCGGTCAACCGGCGCTGGGCGTTGGCCTGGGCGCTGATGGGCAGGCAGAAATCCTTGCGCAGGAAGAGGTATTGCGGGCTGGGACTGGCGGGGATGGCGTAACCGTTGGCGTAATCGGAACCATCGTAGCGCCGGGGGTAAGTGCTCGTATTCCCGGCGTCGGCCCCAAACGCGCCCGGCGCGCCGCCCCAGACGTGATCGGCGCCGTCGTTCAAGAGCGGGGCGATATCCGTACCCGTCGTCCAGGCGGAGGCGCGCATCACCGGGTAGGCGTCCTGCCAGCCGGCAGCGTCGAAGAAGCGGGTGCGCCAATTGGGGGCCGGGTCGATCACGGTGTTCTGGATCAGGGTCTTGTCCACGTTGGGGCCGGCCTGCCCCTCGTTGCTGACGACGATCAGGGGGTTGGGATATTGAGACAGGGAAGCAGCGGAACTGGATGATAGAGCGAGCAGCCCTAGCACAATCAACCCACATAAACCGAGGAAAAGTCTCCATCTGCGCATAAAAAGTCTCCTCGCGGCATAAGGTTAAACTGGCAGAGGTGGACCGGATCTAATGTCACACATCTCGGTCGGTTTGAACTGATTTTTTTCAAACGCGCTTGGAATTTGCACTGACAGGCGATAGAATCAAAATCATTATAGCATAGTGATTGAAAGGAGTAAAGCCCGCCCGCTTTTTCTCTTGTCTAGTCCCTCGAATCAAGTATAATGAATGAGCGTTAACCTTGAACGGCCTTTTTCACATCATTACGGGAAAGGAGCGAAATGATGGATCTAAATGAGAGTGTCATTACAAAACAGGATCTGCCCGCGCTGACCGAACAGGTGATGCTGCGCTTGCTCCAGGAAAGCCCGGCCATCAAATACCAGTTGCGCGGTATGATGGTCGAGACCTTCGCCGAAAAAACGGACCTTCAGGCAATCTTGGAGCGGATCGACAAACAGGGAGAACGAATAGATGCGCAAGGAGAACGGATAGAAGCCTTGCGTGAAGATTTTAACCGCCAGTTTACCGAACATTCCAAGCGCATGGATCATTTCGCCGAGGTGCAGGTTGAGCATTCCAAGCGCATGGACCACTTCGCCGAGGTGCAGGCTGAGCATTCCAAGCGCATGGACCACTTCGCCGAGGTACAGGCTGAGCATTCCAAGCGCATGGACCACTTCGCCGAGGTGCAGGCTGAGCATTCCAAGCGCATGGATCATTTCGCCGAGGTGATTGCCGAGCATTCCAAGCGTATGGACCACTTCGCCGAGGTACAGGCTGAGCACTCCGAACGGCTGGACATTCTACAGGAGAACTTCAATCGGGGATTCAACCTGCTATCCGAGCGAATTGAGCTGCTGTCTAAAGAGATTGACCACAAAATCGAGCAAGCGTCTCAGGAGACTGATCACAAAATCGATAGAGCGTCTCAGGAGATTGATCACAAAATCGATAGAGCGTCCGAAAAAGTCCATATCCAATTAAGCGCTATGGGCGCTCGATGGGGCACCCAATCCGAAAGCGCCTTCCGTGAGGGCTTGGCCCACATCCTGACCCGAGAGACCAACCTGAACGTCGTTCGTTACGAGAAAACCGACCTGGAAGGTGTCGTCTTCGGTCATCCCAGCTTGATAGAAATTGACGTGGCGATCCAGAATGGGGAGCATATCCTGATTGAGATCAAATCCTCAATCAGCCGTTCGGACGTCTACGTCTTAACCCGCAAGGCCGCATTCTACGAGCAGAAAGAAGGCGTGAAGATCAAGCAGATTATGATCATCTCGCCTATGCTTGCTCCTGGAGCGAGGGATCTGGCCGACGATATGGAGATAGATATTTTCACATCCCCCTATCAGGTAAACGTATAACGACCTTATGAAAAAATCGCCCACCGTCACATTGATGGTCATAGTTTTCGTCTTCAGCTCAATGCTGGGCTGTAGGCTGCCGGACGTTCTTCTCGTTCCTCCTACTGCTACGCCAACGTCGTCTCCCACACCAACCCCGCCGTCTCCCGCGACCCTACCAGCATCTGCGGCGCCGGTTAACGAACTGGAAGCGCAAATCGAATCGGTCTACGACCAGGCAGGCGGCGCTGTCGTCAACGTCACCAGCATCAGCTACGCCTACGATTTCTTCCTTCGGCCCGTGCCGCAAGAGGGGACTGGATCGGGGTTTTTCTACGACGCCGAGGGCCACATCGTCACCAACTACCACGTGGTCGAAAACGCGGAGGAACTGACGGTGACGCTGGATGACGGGCGCTCCTATCCGGCGACCGTCATCGGGGTCGACCCCACCAACGACCTGGCGGTGATCCACATCGAGGCGGAACAGTTGCCCCCGCCCATCCCCCTGGGCGATTCTGACGTCCTGCGGGTAGGACAATTCGTCATCGCCATCGGCAACCCATTCGGACAGGTGGGCACGCTCACGGTGGGTGTCATCAGCGCCCTGGGGCGGGTTATCGAAAGCCCCGACGGTCGCTTCATCGGCGAGGCGATCCAGACCGACGCCGCGATCAATCCGGGCAACTCCGGCGGGCCGCTCCTGAACCTACGCGGGCGACTCATCGGTGTCAATTCTCAGATCATCAGCCCCAGCCGGGCCTCGGCCGGGATCGGGTTCGCCGTGCCCGCCAACACGGTGCAGCGCGTCATCCCCCTATTGATTGCCCATGGCCGCTACCCACATCCCTGGTTGGGCGTTGATTATCTTCCTTTGACGCCCAATTGGGTCGAGGCTTTCCGCCGCGCCGAACTCACGATGCCGGATGAGGGATTGCTCGTGCTCCAGGTTGCACCGAACGGCCCCGCCGACCGGGCCGACCTTCGGGGCGGCGATCGAGTCATCCGGCTGGGCAACGTGCGCGTTCCGGTGGGCGGAGACGTCATCATCGCTATAGACGGCCAACCAATGACCAATGCCAAGGAGTTTATCGCGTACCTGGAGACACAGACGATGGTGGGGGATACGGTCCAGGTGACCTTTATCCGCGACGGCGAGGAGCAGACCGTCTCGGCGACGCTGGACGAGCGGCAGTAGCCCAGTGATTGTTCGAGTAGCGCCTCTCAAGAATTCGATAAAAGAGGCCTGGGGTTTTCTGGAAACTTGGGATGGTTCCTTAAATGTGATACAGGCTGGAGATATTTGTGGTTCCGATAAGTCCACGGTTTGTAGTGTGTGTTTCAGCGCGCTTTTACGGCGATAAATCGCCTACTACGAGCTTGTCCCCAACTGAAATAAAACATACCCAAATCAAAGCCATTAACTCATTTGTCAAGGTGCGACCTACAAATATCTCACGAGTATCACGGTCCAGGGAACCATCCCGAATTTATTGAGAAGGCACGTTTTGGTAATCTCATCTCATGTGATATAATTTAATTTATTGTGTGAGAAAGGGCCGATGAGTTCAGACACTGTCGTCATCAAAGGAATCAGGCAAGGCTTATTGATCGCGCTGCGCGAGCCGAATTGGCCCGTTGCGCTTCAGGCCTTGGAAGCCCGGCTTCAAAAGACGCCCTCCTTCTTCCGTGGCGGACGGGTGGCCCTGGACGTAGGGCCGCTGACGCTGGATCGCACCGACATTGAGGCGGCGCAAACGTTGCTGGGACGCAATCAGGTCGAATTGTGGGCCGTCGTCAGCGACGAGGCGAACACAGAGCGCGCGGCCCATGATCTGGGCCTGGTCGTGCATCTGGGGGCGGGGGACGCACAGCGTCCGGAAGAGACGGACGCCAACGAGCAAGAAGGAGAGGGAGAGGAAGCGAACCGGGCTGATGGATTGCTGATCCAACGCACGTTGCGTTCTGGGCAGAGCGTGCGCCATCCGGGGCACGTGGTGATCATTGGAGACGTCAATCCGGGGGGCGAGGTGGTAGCTGGGGGCAACATCGTGGTCTGGGGGCGGGTGCGCGGCGTCGTCCACGCTGGCGCTCTGGGAGATGAGGCGGCGGTCATTTGCGCGCTGGATCTATCCCCTACACAATTGCGGATCGCGAACCACATCGCCCGTTCGCCCGACGAGAGGCGTCATCAACCGCAGCCGGAGATGGCCTCGGTGCGCGGCGGACAGATTGTGGCTGTCCCCTGGCCCGACCGGTGAGCAACGCGGGGCGGACCCATAGGATGGATTTGAGGAGATGCGATGGCGGCAAGAGTGATAACGGTGACATCAGGAAAGGGCGGCGTGGGCAAAACGACCCTGACCGCAAATTTGGGCGTGGCCCTGGCGGCGCATGGAAAACGGGTGGTCGTCATCGACGCGGATGTGGGATTGCGCAACCTGGACGTGATGCTGGGCCTGGAAAATCGTATCGTCTATGACCTGGTAGACTTCATTGAGGATCGCTGCCGGTTGCGCCAGGCGATGGTGCGGGACAAGCGACTTTCGGAATTGTTCCTGTTGCCGGCCGCTCAAACCCGCGATAAGAGCGCGGTCCAACCGGACGATATGCGACGTGTGTGTGACAACTTGCGCGATCAATACGATTTCATCCTCATCGATTCGCCGGCCGGGATTGAGCGGGGATTTCGATACGCCGTCGCGCCGGCCGACGAGATTCTGGTCGTGACCAATCCAGAGGTGCCGGCCGTGCGCGACGCTGACCGGGTGATCGGATTGGTGGAGGCGGATGAGTACGGCGTCGCCCGCCTCGTCATCAACCGCATCAAACCCGATCTCGTCAAGTGCGGGGAGATGTTGAGCGTCTCTGACATCGTCGAACTTCTGGCGATTAACCTGATCGGCACAGTGCCGGAGGACCGGGAGATCCTATTCGCGGCCAACCGGGGGCAACCCCTGGCCTTTACTCGCGATCATTCACTCACCGCGCAGGCGTTTCACAATATCGCTCGCCGGTTGCTAGGGGAAGATGTACCGTTTTTGACGCTAGAGGAGCCCGGCGTCTTGCAAAAGCTGTTCGGTTTCATACGTTCGGGGGGAAATGATTAAAGTGATGAAAGTTTTTCAACGTTTGTTGGGATGTCGTCGTGATAAACCAGCCGCCAGCGGTGACGTGGCCAAGGAGCGCCTGCGTTTGGTGCTGGCCCACGACCGAACGAGTATTTCTCCAGCTTTATTGGACACCCTGAAAGACGAGATTATCTCTGTTATCTCCCGCCATATCTCAATTGACGCCGCTGACGTCGAGGTGATAGTCTCGCAAAACGCGCGGGAATTCCGCCTCGTGGCCGACATCCCTTTAACCGGTCGCCATAAACAAGGCGGTTAGATGGAACGCAGGCGTCTTTGGCGGCACTTTGATTACGTGCTGTTGGCGGTCACGATTCTGCTGACCGCCTACGGCGTGTTGATGGTCTATAGCGCTAACCTGCGAAGCCCCGACCCGGATTTGCCGTTCCTGTGGCGGCGACAGGCCACCTTCGGCGCCATCGGGATTGGCCTCATTTTTCTGTTGGCCATCTTTCCCCGCGACTACGTCTGGCTGGGCGATTTCTGGTGGTTGGCCTATCTGGCGGCGGCGGTCCTGTTGGTCATAGTGCTGTTGTTCGGTCAGAGTCAGGTCGGCGACATCAGGGGATGGCTCCAATTAGGCCTATTCAACTTTCAACCCTCCTTCTTGGCGATGAACCTCCTCGCCATCTCGGTAGGCGCCGTCCTCAGCCGTCGGCGCAAGAAACGCAGATCGAGCCGTCCCCCGCTCTTCGGCGCGCCCAAGACCAGCCTATTGGACGAGCAGGTCGCCGACCGGCCGGACGTGGTCAATTACCTGGCCTCCGTCCTGATGACATTCGTGTTGGCCGCGTTGATCTTTCTGGCGCCGGATATGGGAACAGCGGCCGTGCTCGTGTTTATGTGGGGGTTGATGTTGTTCGAGTCGGACATCCCGCTGAAATACCTGATCCTGACCATCGTTGTGGGCCTGGTGTCCATCTACCCTATGTGGCAGTTGGCGGAGACCTTGGGTTTTCGCTATATGCAGGATCGCATCTGGGGTTTCATCAACCCAGGAAGCAACGAGAACGTGAGATACCAGCTCGAACAGGCGGCGATTGCCATTGGGTCCGGCGGATTCTGGGGCAAGGGGATCGGGCAAGGCACCCAGAGCCAGTTGCGCTACCTGCCGGTGCGCCACACCGACTTCATCTTTTCCGTGTTGGCCGAGGAGTTGGGATTCGCCGGCGTCATCTTGTTGTTTGGCCTCTACCTGCTGCTGTTCGCGCGCTTGTTACGCATTATCATCATCGCCTCCGATACTTTCGGACGGTTGCTGGTCACCGGCACCCTGGCGATGATTCTGTGCCAACTTATCATCAACGTGGGGATGAATCTCGGCATATTGCCCGTGGTGGGTTTGCCGCTGCCCTTTATCAGCTACGGCCCAGCCGCCCTTCTAACAACGATGGTCGGGATCGGACTGGCGGAAAGCGTGGCGATGCGCCATCAACAGGCAGAATCCCGGGGGGGATGATAACGACCTTTCTTCGAGATTTGGGGCAATCCGTTCATCAATCGCTGGACGCCGGGTTGGCTACCCGACACGTTCACCGCTAAACCTCCCGCAGGTTTGAAATCCGTATAGAGACTACGCTCAAAGGCCCATCCTCAGGCCGATTAGCGCCCCCGGGACGGTGGCTAGAGCAATTATTTAAAATGGGTCTTCAGGATTTCGCATGGCCCATCATAGACCCTAAAGGTTTTTGCGCTGGTTTTGATGGAAAAAGGTCATTGTTTAAGGCAAGAACGTTGTTTGCGCGGCTTTGAGCAAAACCTTTAGGGTCTCGCCATGCGAAATCCCAGAGAACCTTTAAAATTAACACGAGCGTTCTTACACACTCGCTACTTGCACACTTGCTACTTGCACACTTGCTACTTGCACACTTGTAACTTGCAAACTTACAAACTTTTAAGGAGACCATCATCCAATGGACAAACAGAATCAATCCCCCATATCGCTAAAGGGTATTTTCCCCCCGCTACCCACGCTCTTCGATGCGGCGGGCGAGGTCGCGGAACAGGCGTTGCAGGAAAACATCGCCCGTTTGAATCGGTTCGATCTAGCGGGCTACGTGATCTTGGGGTCGAATGGCGAGGCTGGATTTCTCTCGATCGATGAAAAGGCGCGGGTCTGGGAGGCGGCGCGGGCGGCGATCCCGGCCAGTAAGCTGATGCTCGCCGGGGCCGGGTGCGAGTCCACGCGCCAGACCATCGACCTGAGCCGACGGGCGGCCGACGCCGGGGCCGACGCGGCGCTCCTGGTCACCCCCCATTATTACGATGGCCGGATGACGCCCGACGCGCTAGTACGCCATTACCAGGCGGTGGCCGACGCCATTTCGATCCCGGTGATACTTTACACAGTGCCCAAATTCACCCACGTGGACTTGAGCGCCGCCGCCATCGCCCGCGCGGCCGAGCACCCCAACGTCGTCGGCGTGAAGGATACCAGCGGCAAGGTCGCCAAGATTGCAGACACTGTCCGGTTGGCGGGGCCCGATTTCCAGGTGTTGGCCGGGTCGGCCGGTTTCCTGTTCCCCAGCCTGGTCGTCGGCGCGGTGGGCGGCGTTCTGGCGTTGGCGAACATCGCGCCCCAGATGTGCCTGGATATGTACGACCGGTTCCGGACGGGCCGGTGGGACGAGGCGGCGGACTTGCAGCGGCGGGCGATCCCGATCAACACAGCGGTGACCGCCCGTTTCGGCATTCCAGGGCTCAAGGCCGCGATGGAGATGTTGGGCCATTACGGCGGGCCGGTTCGTTCACCCTTGATGGACCTGACGGAAACGGAGCGGGAAGCGCTGCGCGAGACCCTGGTCGAGGGCGGCCTGTTGCAGGGCTTAGCCGATTAACTGAGGCGTTTCTGGGAAAATAGGCCTTCCACCCGCTCTCGCTGGATCGTCAGATCCCCCCGATGACGTCGACGCCGCCCATCCACGGTCGCAGCACCTGCGGCGTCACGACGCTGCCGTCCGGCTGCTGGTAATTCTCCAGGATGGCGATCACCACCCGGGGCAGCGCCAGGCCAGAACCGTTCAATGTGTGGACGAATTGGGGCCTGGCCCCCGGTTCTGGTCGATAGCGAATGTCGGCCCGCCGGGCCTGGAACGATTCGCAATTGCTCAAGCTGCTCACCTCCAGCCATTCGCCGCAACCCGGCGCCCACATTTCAATGTCGTAGGTCTTGGTGGAGTGAAAACCGAGGTCGCCGGTGCACAGTTCGAGCACCCGGTGGGGGATTTCCAGGCGCTGGCATAGGTCCAGCGCATCGTCGAGCATCGCTTCCAGCTCGTCGTAACTGGCGTCTGGCGTCGTCAATTTGTACATCTCCACCTTGTCGAACTGATGCCCCCGCTTGATGCCCCGCACATCTCGGCCGGCGCTCATCTTCTCGCGGCGGAAACAAGCGGTGTAGGCGGTGTAGTGGATCGGCAATTGGTCGGCGCTCAGAATCTCGTCCCGATGCAGGCTGGTCAGCGGCACCTCGGCCGTGGGAACCAACCAGAAGTCATCTTCGACATCGTGATAGATGTTATCGGCGAATTTGGGCAATTCGCCGGCGGCCCACATACACGTCTCCTTGACGATGAAGGGGGGATAAATCTCGGTATAGCCGTGCTCGCGGGTGTGCACGTCCAGCATCCAGGAGATGAGCGCCCGCTGCAACCGCGCCCCGGCCCCTTTCAGGACGTAGAAGCGGCTGCCCGATAACTTCACACCTCGTTCAAAGTCGATGACGTCCAGCTCTGGCCCCAGGTCCCAATGGGGCGCAGGCTCAAAATCGAGAGGTTCCGGTTCGCCGTATTGGCGGATCAACACGTTTTCCGTCTCGTCCACCCCAATGGGCGCGCTTTCGTGAGGCAGGGCGGGCATTTCCAGCATCGCGCTGTCGAGTTGAGATTCTATGTCCGCCAATTGCTGATCCAGCGCGTCAATCCGATCGCCCACCTGGCGCATGTCGGCGATGAGCCGATCCCGTTCCCCCTTGTCTTTGAGCCGCCCAATTTTCTTGGAAACCCGGTTCCGCTCCGCCCGCAGTTCCTCGACCGCCTGAAGCGTCTCGCGCCGCTCTATATCTAGCGCGACAATCCTATCGACGCGCGCCGGGTCATCTCCACGATCAATCAGGCCTTTCCTGACGACGTCGGGTCGCTCACGAATTAGTCCTATATCCAGCATATTAGCCTTCCTCTCATTCTAATTGATTTCATACTGGCGTTTTCCAATAGAATTTGGAAGTCTCAGAAAGTGCAATGCACAGCCAATTTTGGCGCTGCGGTAAATCTGCTTGGCTGAAAACTTCCGAATGCTTAAGTAGAAAACTCCGGTTTCATAGGATTAAATTGGGGTATGGTTGTGGAGTCGAAACAGACGAGGGGATTATAACATAGGGAATATGACTTCACAAATAGACGTTCTTTACCTTCCCCGTATTGGGGGCATTGATGAAACGGGCGGATAACAGCGCGTTGACTTTACAAATTGAAAAATTTGGGTTATAATCTGGCCCACTTTAAATCTGGCCAAAATAATTGTAGAAATACCCCGCACTTGACAGTGGGGCATTTCTTTTTTAGATAGGGCCTAACCCCGGAATCCTTGCTCACAGCGCAAGGATTTGGTGGGTAAAGCCCCTTTTGGGTCCGGCTCAGCCCGGGTCAGGGACGAATGATGGATAAAAACCTAGGACCTGTTTATCTCACTTTAGAAGGATTTCGAGAACGAGAAAAAGAATTGGATCACCTACGTACAGTTCGCCGGCAGGAGGTCGCTCGTCGACTGCACAACACCCTGGAGGAGGGCGACATCCTGGAGAACGCCGAGCTTGAAGACGCACGGAATGAGCAGGCCTTCCTGGAGGGCCGTATCATAGAGTTGGAACAGATGTTAGGCCAGGCCGTTATCATCCAGCAGGAAGGCCCCCGCGACGCCGTGGGGGTCGGCAGCCGCGTCACCGTCGTCGAGGAAGGCGGGCCGCCGGAGACCTATCACATCGTGGGCTCGGCCGAGGCTGATCCAACGAGAGGCTTGATTTCCAACGAATCCCCTATGGGGCGGGCGTTGATGGGGCGCAAAGTCGGCGAAACGGCGGAGGTTAATGCGCCGGATGGGGTGCTGGCTTTCAATATTGTGGGGATTGAATAAGGAGAAGCGCGTTCATCTCGGCCTAGCGGTGGGAATCGCTAAAAGTATCCACGTGGCATCGATCACGGTGATCGGCGTGGATATTTTTTTGTCACCGCCTCGTCCCCCGTGATTGATGTTACGTAAGGAGAATTTATGGAACTGACAAAACTGGAAGAGCAGCGTGTGGAAAAGCTGGAACGGTTGAAGGGCAGAGGCGTCGCGCCCTTTCCTCGTCGCGTCAAGCGCACGCATACCATCGCCGAGGCTTTAGATGCGCTCGAAGCGGCTGAAAAAGCGGGGGCGGCGGATGGCCCCACCGTAGCAGTCGCCGGTCGGTTACGCAGCATCCGCGTGATGGGAAAAATCGCTTTCGCCCACATTGAAGACGGAACGGGCGCCATCCAACTATTCCTCCGCATTCAGGAGATAGGCGAGGAAACGTTCGAGACTTTCGAGCAAGATTTCGACTTGGGTGATTTTGTCAGCGTCGAAGGCCCAGTGATGCGCACCCGCACCGGCGAGCGCAGCGTCTTGGTCAAAGAACTCCAGATGATCTCCAAGGCGATCAGTCCTCTCCCCGTCATCAAGGAAAAGGAGGTCGATGGACAAACGCTGCGATTCGCCGATTTCACCGACCTCGAAGAACGATTCCGTCAGCGATACGCCGATCTGGCCTCAAATCCAGAGGTGCGGGAGATTTTCCGCACGCGGGCCCACACGCTGCGGGCCATTCGCCAATTTCTCGATCAACACGATTTCCTGGAGGTCGAGACCCCTATCCTACAGCCTATCTACGGCGGGGCGGCTGCGCGTCCTTTTATCACCCACCACAACCAACTCCACCAGGACCTGTACCTCCGTATCTCGTTCGAGCTGTACCTCAAGCGGCTGCTGGTCGGGATGTATGATCGAGTTTACGAAATTGGGCGCGACTTTCGCAACGAGGGTGTCTCGCAAAAGCACAACCCGGAGTTCACTCAAGTCGAGTTCTACGCCGCCTATTGGGATTACAACGATGTGATGGACTTCTGTGAGCGGATGGTCGCCCACGTCGCCCGGGAAGTGTCCGGGGATACGCGCATCCAATACCAGGGCCACGAGATCGACCTCAGCCCGCCTTGGCGCCGCATCACGCTCCGCGAGGCCGCGATGGAGGTCGTCGGCATCGACTACCTGCGCTATCCGACCGCCGGGGAACTCGCCGCCGCGATGAGAGAGCAAGGACTGCCCGCCAAACACGATGCAACCTGGGGTAACCTGATCGACAAAGGGCTCTTAGGCGCGGTAGAACCCACGCTCATCCAACCGACCTTCATCCTTGATTATCCGCGCGACATTTCGCCGTTGGCGAAGACAAAATCGGACGACCCAACGCACGTCGAGCGTTTCGAGTTCTTCATCGCCGGGTTGGAGATGGGAAACGCCTTCACCGAACTGAACGATCCCTTCGACCAGGAGGCCCGTTTCCTGGAGATGGGCCGGTTGTATGACGCCGACGATGAAGAAGCCCATCCAATGGACGAGGACTACGTTCGGGCGATGAAGTATGGCATGCCGCCTAACGGCGGGTTCGGCATGGGCGTCGACCGGCTGGTGATGTTGCTGACCGATCAGCCTAACATCCGTGAGGTCATTCTTTTCCCCCAACTACGATCAAAAGATCAATGAGTGATCGGCTCTACCCGACGCTTTTTCGACTAAGCCCAATACCCGTGAATGAAATATATTCCTGGGTAGGCGCCCAACCCCTGTTGGGCGGTTTTAGCACATAAACGACCAACGGGGGTTGGCCTATTACCCATAAGGTGATAAGTCGACACTCATTCACGGGTCTATACTTTTGCACTTTTTGATCAAGACCAATTTGTCAACGTCAAACTGTGTATATGATTGTTTTATGCAACACAGGTTGCCAGTTTGTTAGTCAATATCTATCAAAATTTAATGCTTAAAATAAAAACCGCAAAAGTATAGTTATGTACAAAGGAGGCCAAGGTGAAACGTTTCATTTCGGTTGGTTTTCAGTTGTTCGTTGTAGCTGCAAGTTTTCTCTGTTTGACAGTGGGTTGTATGACTGAGAGTGGTACCGGGATGACCCCGAC
>DAOTUC010000048.1:0-13934 GCA_034437315.1 Anaerolineae bacterium | reverse complement strand
GATCCGCTCTACACACGTATGCTGAGCAGTTACTCCAAATTTATCCAAAACAGGTATCTTCTCAATAAACCGGGGGGTCGTTCGTAGTAGGCGATTTATCGCCGTAAAAGCGCACTGAAGCCGCTGTCTAGCGGCGCTGTCTAGCGGCGCTGTCTAGCGGCGCTACATAGCGCACGCACTACAAACAGCATTCAAAGCATTTGAAACACACCTATTTCATTCACCGGTATGGGCCTTAAAGCGGTTCGAAACGGGCCGTGAAGTGACGCAACAGGCGCGGCGCGTAGGTGTAGCGCAGACCGCCGATCGCCGCGCGCTCCTCGTACAACCGGCGGCACGTCTCCACCACGTAATCCAGGTGGGCCTGGGTGTAGACCCGCCGGGGGATCGCCAACCGCACCAATTCCAACTCAGGATAGACCATCTCGCCCGTCTCCGGGTCTTCCTGGGCGAACATCACACTGCCGATCTCCACGCCCCGGATGCCGCCCTCCCGGTACAGCGCGCACGTCAACGCCTGTCCGGGCAGCTCGGCCTGGGGAATGTGCGGCAGGAAGCGGCGAGCGTCCAGGTAGACCGCGTGCCCCCCGGCCGGGACGAGAATCGGCGCACCCTCTTCCTCCAGCCGGTCAGCCATGTAGCGGGTATGAGCCAGGCGGTAGGCCAGGTACTGCTCGTCTATACCTTCCCACAGCCCCCGGGCCACCGCCTCCAGGTCGCGCCCGGCCAGTCCCCCGTAGGTCGGGAAGCCCTCCCGAATGATCAGCTCCTGCTGCACCTGCTCGAACAGCGCTTCGTCGTTCATCGCCAGGAAACCACCGATGTTGACCAGCGCGTCCTTCTTGGCAGACATGGTGCAGCCATCGGCGTAGGCGAACATCTCCCGCGCGATGTCGAGCGCCGGCGTGTCGGCGTAATCCGGGTCGCGCAACTTGATGAAATAGGCGTTCTCGGCGTAACGGCAGGCGTCGAGGAAGAAAGGGATGTCGTAGCGGTGCAGGATCTCGCCGGCGGCCCGGATGTTGCCCATCGAGACCGGTTGACCGCCGCCGGAATTGTTGGTCACCGTCAGCATTCCCAGCGGGATGTTCTCCGGTCCCTTCTGCTGGATGAAGGCCTCCAGCTTGCCCAGGTCGATGTCCCCTTTGAAGGGCGCCCGGTTGACGGGATCCAGCCCGTCATCGGCGATCAGGTTGACCGGATCGCCGCCTCGGGCGATGACGTTGGCCTGAGTCGTGTCGAAGTGCATGTTGCTGGGCACCGCCTGGCCCGGCTCGACCGTGCAGGTGAACAGCACGTTCTCGGCCGCCCGCCCCTGGTGGGTGGGGACGAAGTAATCGAAACCGGTGATTGAGCGCACCGCCTCCTCCAGATTGAAGAAGTTGCGACAACCGGCGTAACTCTCGTCGCCCATCATGACGCCCGCCCATTGACTATCCGACATGGCCGCCGTGCCGGAATCGGTCAACAAATCGACGTACACGTCGGCGGCGCGGACGGCGAAGAGATTGTAACCGGCCTGCTGGAGAATCTCCTCCCGCTCGACCCGCGTCGTCTGACGTATCGGTTCTACAACTTTGATCTTGAATGGTTCGATTGGAAACTCTGCCATTTTATCCTCACCTCAGTTTTTATCTAATACGATTCGCACGTCCACGGCCCAGGCCCCTTCGCCAGCCCGCCCGACGATCAGGGGATTCAGGTCCACCTCCGCCACCGCCGGTTGATCGGCCATCAACTGGCCCACGCGCCGCAACGCATCAACCACGGCGTCCAGGTCGCCCGGCGGTTGGCCGCGCACGCCAGCCAGCAACTTGCCGGCCGCCGTCTCCGCCGCCATATCGCGGGCGTCCGCCTCGCTCAAGGGGGCCAATCGGAAAGCGACGTCCCGCAACACCTCGACGTACGCGCCGCCCAACCCGAACATCACCAACGGGCCGAACTGCTCGTCCCGCTGAGCGCCCACGATGACCTCCAACGCACTTCCATCCACCCCCCGGGGCGCCATCCGCTGGATGAAGGCCTGCTCTCCCAGCCCCACGACCCGCTCGAACGCCGCCCGCACGTCGTCGGCGTTCGACAGCCCCAGCACGACGCCGCCCACGTCCGCCTTGTGGACCACGCCCGGCGCGACCCGCTTGAGCGCCGCCGGATACCCGACCCGTTCGACCAGCGCTACCGCCGCCTCGACCGTCCCCGCCAACCCGGATGGCGGCGTCGTCAATCCATAGGCCGCAGCGAGATCGGCCCCCGCCTGGGGGTCCATGACGCGGCTGTCAACCATTTCCTTTCCAATCGCTCTTTCAGAAAGAGTGCCAAGAAGAGTGCGCGCGCGTTCGCGGTCTACACCCGACACCGGCTCTGGCGCGGCGATGGCCTGCGCCTGGATCTGCGCGTAACGCCACAGCGCCCCCAGTCCGAAGGCGGCCCGGGCGGGCGTGATGTAATGGGGCACGTCGTGGGCGTGCAACGTGCGGGCGGCCCGGCGAATGCCGCCCCCGCCGGCGATATTGCACACGATGGGCTTTTCGCCCGGATTTCCACCATCCCCTATCACGCCGCTCACCGCGTCGGCTATGTCCTGGGGCGGCGTGATCGCCTGGGGCACGTAGACGAGCATGACGCCGTCGACCTCGGGCGCATCGATCAGGATCGCCAGCGCCTGGGCGAACTGTTCCGGGCGCGGCCCGCCCAGCAGATCGACCGGGTTGCCCGTCTGCGTACCCGGCGGGCCGACCTCTCGCAGGCGCGCCTGTGTCTCGGGGCTCAGATCGACCAGGCGCAATCCCTGGCGATCCAGCGCGTCGGCGCCCACCGCGGCCGGTCCACCGGCGTTGGTCAGGATCGCGATGCCCGTCCCGGCCGGCGGGTGACGATAGGCCAGAGCCAGGCTGCCGTCAATCAATTGCTCCAGGTTCTCCACCGGTATCGCGCCCGCCCGGCGACACGCGGCCATGAAAGCCTTATCCGTCCCGGACAGCGCCCCGGTGTGCGAGGTCACAGCCCGGGTCCCGCTGGGCGTGCGGCCGGCCTTGAGCACGACCAACGGCTTGCGTCGCGTCAGGCTGGCCGCCGACTCGACGAACTTGCGCCCGTTGGGCACCCCCTCGATATAGGCCGCGACCACGCGCGTGTGCGGTTCCGTCGCCAGCGAATCCAGAGAATCGGCCATGTCGACGTCCACCTGGTTCCCCAGGCTCATCACGCGGGAAAATCCCACACCCACCGCGTTGGCCCAATCTATCGTCCCCCCGCAGACCGCGCCGGAATGGGAGACGAAACCGATGCGCCCCCGGCTGGGCATGGTGCGGACGAAGGTCGTGTCGATGGGCGCGTAAGTGTCGATCACACCGACGCAGTTGGGGCCGATGAAGCGCACGTCGTAACGCCGGGCGATCTCCCGGAGTTCCTGCTCCCTTTCCCGCCCGTGGATACCCAGTTCGCCGAATCCGCCGGAGATGATGACGACCACCTTGACGCCGCGTCTTCCGCACTCTTCCAACGCCGTCGCCGCGTAATCGGCGGACAGGATGATGACGCCCAGATCGACCGGATCGGGCGCGTCGCCCACGGATGGATAAACCGGTAGGCCCAAAATCTCCCCGCCCCTGGGGTTGATGGGGTAAATCGCCCCCGCGTAACCGTGTTCGACGATGTTTCGTATCACCCCGTGCCCCAGCTTGTTCGGGTTACTGCTGGCGCCGATGATCGCCGCGCCACGGGGGTTAAAAAACGTATGCAAGGGATCCTTCACACTAACGTCCTCCACTATCCGAGCTCTCCTCTCTACCCTGTCTTCTCTACTCCGCTCAAACCGCCAGGGTGCAACAACTTTCGACGAACGATGTCCGCAATCCCAGGCGCTCGGCCAGTTCCACAGTTTTGGGGTCGGGATAGGCCACGCCGTTGACGCCCGCCAGCAGCGCCCGGCGCTCCAGCTCAATTTTAGACGGGCCGGAGGGGCGCGCGCATCCCAGCGCGAGCGGCGTTTCTGGATTGAGCAAGCGAGCCACGGCAACGAGGCGTCCCACCATCTCCGGGGCCATAGGGGGCACATCGGCCATCGGCGTATGCCGCAGCGGCCGCAGGACGACGATGACGAGCACGTCGGCTCCGACCTGGCGGACGATGTCCAGCGCCCGCAACTCGCCCCGCAACCGTCCAAAGTGCAAACCGGCGACGATGTGCGGCGAGACCGGGATCTCGAATTCCCGCAACATCGCCAGCGAGCGGGCGTAATCGTCGGGGGTGCGGTCCAGGTGAAGCACGTCGCGGATCGTCGCCGCGTCGCCGATCACGTCAAAGAGCGCCTGGTCGACGCCGGCCGCTTTCAATCCCGCGGCCGTCTCCCGATCCTCATAATCCAACAACCCGGTGTGCACGATGACGCGCAATCCCCAGGCCTTGAGTTGGGCGATGGCTTCCAGGTGGGATTTGAGGGGCACCGCGCCGTCGACGCCGGCTCCGCCGCTGATGAGGACGCCCTCGCATCCTTGATCGATCAGCGCCCGCCCCTTCTCCAACAAATCCTCCGGTGTGGGGGCTGCTCGCATGCCGACCAGCAAGCGACCCCGACAATGGTCGCACATCAGGTCGCAATCGCGCCCGGTCACGCTGAAAGTGGCGAAACGGTAAGGGGTGTTGCGATAGCGCTCGGTCTCGTAGCGCTTGCCGCCCGGCGCGGCGAAGGCCAGTTCATCGGGATGATGCGCGCGCCGCGCCGCCCAGGCGGCGGATTGCAACCTATCCCAGGGCTGGTTAAAGAGGGTTTTGATGTCTTCCAATGTGATTAATCCACAAGGCGTTCAACAGCGAAATTTGATGCGTTTGAAGGCCTCGGCGTGCGCGTAACCCGGTTCCAGACCCATCTCACGGGTCCAATCGCGGATGCGCTCGGCCATTTCCTCCATCTTCAACCCCACCTGGCTGGCGTGACGGGCCAGGGCTGAGATACGGGTCTCGATGCTGTCGCTGATATCGACCCAGTGATCGGCGCTGTCGGTCCAGAACAGATAGGCCTCTTCGACGGGCCAGGGGGTGACGTCGTTCACCAGTTGTTCGGGGAAAATGTGCCATTCGCGGGCGGCGTAGATCGCGTCCAGCGCCGCCATGCCGGCCGCTCGATGGTCGGGGTGGAGTTGATAATGCCGCCAGGGGTCGATGGTCAAGATGACGTGGGGCCGGTATTCGCGGATCACGTTGGCCAACTGACGACGTAGCTCCAGGGTATTTTGCAACAGGCCGTCGGGATGGCGCAGGAAGATCACCCGCTCGACACCCAGTTCGCTGGCGGCGGCCCGCTGTTCTTCTTCTCGCAGCGCGGCCAATTGCCCTGGTCGCAGGTCGGGGTCGTGGCTGCCTTTGTCGCCGCTGGTCAGTAAGACGTAGGTGATTTCTTTGCCGGCTCTGGCCCACTTGACCATCGTCCCGGCGCAACCAAATTCCGGGTCATCGGGGTGGGCGGCGACGACCATCACGCGGCCTATTGAGGCCGACGATGCTGACGATGTTAACGTTTTTGGCATAGTAGCGTTTCTACTCCCATTTTTATCTCGATCTTGGCTATCAGGCGTGGATGGTATCCACGCATCGACTCGCCTGTCAAATGGCGAGACGTGCGGCGGGGAGGATTATTCAGCGAGCGGGAGCATGACAATGAACGTCGATCCCTCTCCCAATTGGCTCTCGACCCAGATCCG
The DNA here is from genome assembly GCA_034437315.1 of Anaerolineae bacterium. Lineage (GTDB taxonomy): Bacteria > Chloroflexota > Anaerolineae > B4-G1 > B4-G1 > DSAR01. The sequence goes on along the minus strand of DAOTUC010000048.1, from coordinate 8,235 downwards.
CCCGCCGTGCTTCTCCACGATGGTCTTGACGATGGAGAGGCCGAGTCCGCTGCCGATGATGCCCTCCGTCTCCGGGCTGTCCACGCGGTAGAATTTGTCGAAGATGTGCGTCAAGTCCTCTGGCGCGATGCCGATGCCATCGTCCTTGACGGTGACAATGATCTGTCCGTTCTCCTGGCTGACGGAGACGGTGATGCGCCCCTCTTCCGGCGTGTACTTAATGGCGTTGCTAACCAGATTCGACAGCGCCTGGCCCAATCGGAGCGGATTCCCGTGCACTTTGATGGGCGACGGCGGTATATCCACCTCAAGCGCCTGCCGTTTAAGCTCGGCGTGATTTTCCTGCCCCCCGATGACTTTCTCAATGAGCGCCTGGACGTAGCAGGTCTGCATCTCCATGCGCACCTCGGCCTCAATCCGCCCCAGGTCCAGCAGATCGCCGATCATCGTGGTCACCGTCTCGACGCCGCTCTGGATCTTATCCAGGAAGTATATCTGCTGTTCGTTCAATTCCCCGACCGAGGGCATGAGGTTGGCAAAACCCTTGATCGACGTCAACGGCGAGCGCAGGTCGTGGGAGACGGTGGAGACGAATTCCGACTTCATCCGGTCCAATTCCTTGAGGTAGGAGATGTCCTGCATCACAGCCACCCGGCCCACGCCGGGGATTGGCGTGACGTTGACGTTGAGCGTCCGGTCATCGTCGGATAGAGGCACTTCGGCGTGAGCAGTCTCACCCGTATCTTTGGCCCGTTGAATGACGTCGGTCAGAATTTCATCATCCAACACCTTTTCCAGAGGTTCCCCGACGACGCGGCCCTGTATGTGAAAATCGCGACGGGCGGTATCGTTGGCCAGAATAATTCGATCCTCCGGACTATCTTCGACCACGAGCACGCCATCGGTCGTGCTGGTCAAGACCGCTTCCAACTGGCGTCGTTCGGCCTCCAGCGTCCGGTTCACCTCAATCAATTCCTGAGTGAGCGCGTCCCGTTCACGTCGCAGGCGCACCTCGGTCAACGCGCGGTCCATCACCATCAACATTTCCTCAATGTCGAAGGGCTTGATGACGTAATCTTTGACTCCCAGGCGAAAGGCGCGCACAGCCAGGTCCTCAGAACCGTGGAGCGTCATCATAATGACCGGGATCTCACTCCCCGCATCGTGTAACGCCTCCAAGACCTGGATGCCCGTCATACCCGGCATTTGCATATCCATGATGATGAGGTCCGGTTCCTCGTCGAGGGCCAGCCGATACCCCTCATCCCCGTCCTTCGCCGTCAATGGCGCGTAATCATTGGGGGTCAACACGTGATTGACCAACAAATCCCGGTAGACCAGGCTATCGTCTACGACCAATACACGTTCACCTGCCATATACGCCTCCTACAGAGCGTCTTAAATCATTGCTCTAGCCCCGGTCCCGGGGGCGCTAATCGACCCGAGGACAGGCCTCTGAGCGAATTTTTTAATAGTCTCTACATAGAAAGATAACCTACAGATGCATCCGCTCAAAAATCGCGCGGACTTTTTTAAGAGATAGCCGTCAATCATCGCTTGGTCATCCTCCTCCCTTTCCGTCTTGCCTGAGTATAGTGCAATTATCCCATAAGGTCAATCTCTCGTATGAGAGGTAAAACGAAGCTGGGGGTGTATCTTCTCAATAATTCGGGGAATAGTTTGTAGTAACCGCTTCAGCGGCCATTTTGACGGCTAAAGCCGTTACTACGAACATTTCTCCCCTACTTTTTGAGAAGATACCTGGGGGTTGATACGCTTGACAAATCGCGCAGGGGGCAACCTCGTGCGTCTAAGCCCCCTTGGATTTGCTTCGTTTTCCCACTTACCCGCTCACTTGCCAATCTGGGCGCTTTCTGGTACGATTTGCCCACATTGATGGCGATTCACTGATTCGTTAACCGATTCGCCGAAAGGAGTGTGTTAAGATATGACGCCCATTCAAACCGTCCGGCGCGTCGTTTTACAGCGTCGCCAACGACGGCGCGTCGAGGGCGACAGCGGCCTACAACAGTTTATACGCATCGTGGGCGTTGCGCTGCTCGTCGCCGCGCTCGTCGTCGCGGGCCTCTTCGTCGGCGGCGTCAGCGCCGTCGCCAGCGCGTATAACTACTTCACCCGCGACCTGCCCGAACCGCAGGAAATCGAGGCGGCGGAGCAGAACTTCGAGACGAGCAAAATCTACGATCGCACCGGACAGACACTCATCTATGAGGTCATCGACCCCTTTGGCGGTGATCGCACCTGGGTCTCGCTAGACCAGGCGCCGGATACCCTCATATGCGCCACCGTCGCCAGCGAGGACCGGGCTTTCTGGACCAATCCCGGTTTCGATCCGCGGGGCATCGCCCGCGCGATGTGGGCCAACATACAGGGTCAACAGATTCAGGGTGGTTCCTCGATCACACAGCAGTTGATCAAGAATATCGTCATCGAACCGGAACAGCGATACATCGGATCCGAAGGCCCGGAGTGGGAGGATTACGAGCGGAAGATCACAGAGGTGTTTCTTTCCTACCGGATCACGCAGAAATATTCCAAGGAACAGATCCTGGAATGGTATCTGAACACGAATCACTACGGTAATCTAGCCTACGGCATTGAGGCGGCGGCCCGGGTTTATTTCGCCAAGAGCGCCAGCGAGTTGACGCTGGCGGAGGCGTCCACGCTTGCGCCGATCCCTCAATACCCGCGTATGAATCCGTTCGACAATCCGGAGGAAGCCCGCAAGCGCCAAGGCCTGGTGCTCGATGCGATGGTGCGGGATGGCTGCATCACCTCGGAGGAGGCGGTGGCCGCCAAGTATGAGCCGTGGCAACTGGCCAAGTTCACCGAGCGTTTCGACATCAAGGCCCCTCACTTCTCCATCTACGTCCGCAAACAATTGGAGGAGATGTTCGGCTACGACCGGGTGTACCGGGGCGGGCTGCGCGTCTATACGACGTTGGATCTCGAATTACAAGAGCAGGCCCAATGTGCGGCCCAGACGCACGTCCGTCGCCTGTCGGGCGGCGACGAGACCGCCATCATCCAACAGGCCATCGACGCCGGTTGTGACGCGGCGCAATACCTACCGCCTATGAGGCCCCAGGACGTTGGGCGCGACCACCAGGTCAGCAACGCCGCCGTCGTCTCCATTCGTCCACCGACCGGCGAGATATTGGCGATGGTCGGCAGCCTGGACTATTGGGATGAGTCGATCGACGGTCAATTCAACGTGACCATAGATGGGGGGGGACGCCAGCCGGGATCGTCTTTCAAGCCGTTCACCTATCTGACCTTATTGGCCCAGGGAAGCAACGCGGCCCACATGTTCCTTGACGTCCGCACGGCTTTCCCCCAGGCCTCCGGCGCGCCCTACGTGCCGGAAAATTACGATCGCAAGTACCACGGCCCTCAACGTATGCGCCTGGCGTTGGCCCGCTCGTATAACATCCCCGCCGTCGAAGCGCTTCATCTGGCCGGGGTCGATAACGTCATCCGCACCGCCCACAGTATGGGCATCAACACCCTCACCCGCGGCCTGGATTATTACGGCCTCAGCCTGACGCTGGGCGGCGGCGAGGTGCACCTGCTCGATATGGCCTACGCCTTCAGCGTCTTCGCCAACGACGGCCGGATGTATGGCGAGTTGGTTCCGCCGGACCAGAAACGGGCCGGTTTCCGCGAACTCGACCCGGTCGCCATCCTGCGCGTCGAAGATCGCTTTGGCGAGGTGCTGTATCAATATTCGCAACCGGAGGGCCGCGACATCCTGTCCCCCCAACTGGCCTACCTGATAAACAGCATCCTGTCGGATCGCCAGGCCCGGTGGGCGGCGATGGGGATCAACAACGCGCTGGAGCTTTCTAACGAGCGACCGGCCGCCGCCAAGACCGGCACCACCAACAATTTCCGCGACGCCTGGACCGTCGGTTACACCCCCCAGGTGGCGACCGGCATATGGGTGGGCAACACCGACAATAGCGAGATGAATGACTTGCCCGGCCTGCGAGGCGCGGCGCCCATCTGGCACGCGGTGATGGAATACGCCCACCAGGGCCTGGACGTCGTCCCGTTCACCAGGCCGGACGGCCTGGTCGAACGACACGTCTGCGCGGTATCGGGCAAGTTGCCTACTGAGCATTGCCCGACCGTCTCGGAGATTTTCATCCCCGGCACCGAGCCGACTGAGCCATGCGACATCCACCAGACGTTTATGGTCAATCGCGAGACGGGGCGGCTGTGTACCGTCCACACGCCGCCGGAATTGTGCGAGGAGCGGGTGTTCGAGGTCTATCCGCCCGAGGCCGACGATTGGCTCGCCAGCCTGCCCGAAGAACGCCGGCCGGCCGTTCTCCCCACCGACTACGACACCGTTTACGGGCCATCACAAAGCGACGCCGAGGTCGCGATCGTCAGCCCTGCGCCCTATTCCTACATCCGCGGCACCGTGCCCATCACCGGCAACGCCAGGGGAGGGGATTTCAACTTCTACCGCGTCCTCTATGGGCAGGGATTGAACCCCACCGAATGGTACCAGATCGGCCCGGACCGCGGCGAACAGATCGACCGCGGCGTGTTGGAATTCTTCGACACCACCGGTCTGGACGGCCTCTACAGCTTGCGCGTCAGCGTCGTCGACCACGCGATGAACCTGCGGGAAGCGACGATCCAGGTGACGGTGGACAACGTCACCCCGACGCTGGATCTGACGTACCCGATAGACGGTTCGGAGCACCAAATGAGGCCCGGCGCGTGGGTCAACGTCAACGCCGAGGTACGGGATTACTCCATCGACCGAGTGGAATTCTATCACTATCCCGGCCCCAAGGAAAATGAGCCGCCGCCAGACCTGCAACCCTTCGCCGTGCGCGCCGTCGTCCCCTTTAACGTCAACTGGCAGCTCCAGGCGATGGGCCAACACACGTTCTACGTCATCGCCGTGGACGAGGCCGGCAACGCAGCCACCAGCGAGCGCGTGAGCATCTACGTGACGCCGCGTGAGGAGTGAGAGCGCGAAAAGGGGAGGGACGCTGAAAGGTTGGCAAACGGTCAGGTGACTGACAGTCAGGTGACTAACGCACCGCATACAAAAAGCCCTGCTCGCGCTGAAGCGCGAGCAGGGCTTTTATCATCAAAGCGCACCGGGATTTAACCGGAGACCTCTTCGTTTTTCTTTTCCTCGGGCTGCCTGGGTTTCGGTTCCACGTCCACGATCTTGGCCCGGGTTTCCTCCGCTTCTGCGGGTTTCTTCTCCGCCTGGGCTGATTTCTTGGGCGGTTCAATCATCGGCGGCTCAAGGTCGCCGTGCATCATCGTCCGCCCACGAAAATAAGCCCCTTCGTTCAAGAGCAGCGAGTTGATGGTCAAATCGCCCCACACGCGCCCGGTCTCCAGTATTTCAACGCGATTGCCGTTGACGTTCCCTTTGATCGCGCCGGAGATCGAGATATTCTTCGCCGTGATCTCGGCGATCACCTTGGCGCTTTCTCCAATGACGAGATTGCCGGAGACCTCAACGGTGCCCTCGAAAATGCCATCAATGCGCATCCCTCCATCCGACTGGATATCGCCCCGAAAGTGGGCGTTAGGTCCAATGATGGTCTCAATCTTGGTTCCAGGGGCGGGGGCGGCGGTCGGAACGGCGGTCGTCGTTTTCTGCGGGGCCGATGGCTTCTCTTTCTTCCCGAATAAAGACACTGTACACCTCCTTACTTAGGGGCTTTCCCTGAAAACGTTTCGCCGATATTTTCGCAGTGAAAGCCGGTCATAAAAGCATAAGCCTGAACTCGTAGCAAGGCTGAACGATCACGCAAGACACAATGGGCATAATACAACAGCGACGGCTTTTTGTCAATTATGGGTACGGTAACGTACACGGCTTCCGGCTGTAGCGCGGGTGACGACCTCAACCGATGACCATTTGCCGCGCTTCGGATAGGGCCTGTTCCTCCTCCTCGCTCAACGCCTTGGGCGATTGCCACCCCTCGACCGGCTTGGCGTAGACGCGCGTCGCGCCCCGTCCGTAAAGCGCCGAGATGACGACCCCATGCCCCTCGCCGTCCGCCAACGCCAGCGAAAAACTCTGATCGCCGCCCGTATCCTGGAAGGCCCGATAGCGCACCAACGCCATTCCCTGGATGGTGTGAGCGAAGACGGCGTTGACCTGCTGGCTATGGGCGACCAGCCGTTCCGTCCGCGCGTTCGTCTCGTTCAGACGGGTCGAAAGTTTGGCGAACGCAGCCATCACGTCCCCATCCTTCTCTCCTCCACCCTGCCCCTCAAATTCCCCGCTGAATAGCTCTTTTTGCTGTTTCTGCAACCGGCCAATGCGGGCCTGCAAATCGAACACCCACACGATGAAGAAAATGAGCAGGATGGTCAAAGCGATCGCCCAAACCAAGAGCGCTATATCCATATGTTACCCCCTTCCGCAAATAAGTCGTCTATTCCACCCGCACCGATCCCAGGATGATCCGGTCGGTCCCCAGATCGCCCGTCCATTCTATCACGGGCAGGCGCCGAAGAGAAGTCATGCCATACATCCCCACCTCCAGGGCGTAATCGCCCGGCGGGAGGGTGTCCGGAATCACCAAGCGGTAGGGATCGGTCAACGCCTGCCCGGGCAGCCACTTGGGGAACCACAGATAAGATGGACACGCGCCGCCCAACGGCGTGTAATCGTGCCCCAGGACAGGCCGCCCGGCGTCGTCAATCAGGTGAATGAAGATCGTGTAACTGTTGCGGGGCGAGGCCAGGACGCGCCAATCGAGCCGCAGATGGAACGCCTGTCCCCGTCGAACGCGCAACGGCTCTTCCCATTGCCGCGCCCGCCAATCCGCTTTCCGCATCTGCAACCCATTTCGCGTTCGAGCGCGCGTCAACGCGACCTGGTTATCGAAGTTTGCCAGCGCTCGCTCCAGCACAAGTGGAGGCGGGCCTTTGGGATTGGACGACACTTCGACGACGCCCAGGTCGCCGACTTGCAGGTCGCCGACTTGCAAGTCGGTGGTGGATGACGCGCCGGTGAGCGGCAGAGCGTCGCGCCCGCCGCTCAGATCGGCGTACCCCAAGCGCAGCGGGTGCTCTCCCGGCGAGAGGTGGAAGGGGATGGGTATCTCGTAGCGCTCGACGACGATCTCGCCGGGCAACCAATCGCTCGTCAAGAGACGGCTGTCGGTCGTCCAGCGGACGTCGATGGGGCCAAGCTGGACGTAGGGCATCCATATCTCCGCCAGCGGTTCCGGCGCGCTCTGGTAGAGCGTCAACGCCAGGCGCTCGCCAGCGCGGACGGCGCGTCGATCCAGATCGTAGCCCAGGACGTGCACCCGCCCGTCCGCCCAGACATCCAGCGGGCGCGCAGGCGGCGCGTCCTGCACGGGCGGGGCAACGACCTGATAAAGCCGGCCCTCAGGTATCAGGCGGAAGCCCAGGTCGCGCACGGCCGGCCGGTAATCGGGCAAGAAGATGTCCCCCTCCTCTATGTGCGACCAGACGGCGTCCGCCCACGGGATGGCTGTGGAAACATAGACGAGATTGAGGTCAGTCTCGGGCAACGGCTCATCAATATAGGCGCGCACCCACAGCGGCGTCAGGTATTCCCAGGCCGAGAGCAAGACCGCGCCCTCTCCACGCCCACCGAAACGCTCGTACACGGAAGAGACAAAATCGTCAGCCTCGGTAAAATCGCGCAGAGAGACGCCGCGCGCGAGGTTGACGCCCGCCTGGTAGATCGGCAGGAGCATACAGGCCACCCCCAGGATAAGCGCGCTCTGGGCGGCCGGGAATCGGTCTCGCCGCAGCCTCTCCCTGAGCGCGTCATCAATCCCCCCCGCGCCAACGCCGGTCAATATGGACAGGGCGGCAAAGGGGGTCAGCAAATAGGCCATCACGTCCTGGACGGTGTTGAGGGTGAACACCAAGTGGACGATGAGAAAACCGCACAGGAAAATAGCCGGCTGGGCCTCCCGGCGCAGCAAGCGCAGCAGCCCCCACGCGATCAACCCAATCGCCGGAAGCGTAAATTGCAACCGCAGCAGTGACCAGAAAACCAGCGCCCTGTCGAGTTGATCGGCCAGACCGAAGTGGAAAAGATTGCCTCGCAAACCCTGGGCCATCGTGTGCCGCCAGAACCCCTCCCAGGTGCGCATATCGACCGGGCCAAACGGCGCGCTGGGACTGCGCAATGGATAGTAGAGCAGCGGGAGCAGCCCCAGCGCCATGCATCCGAGCAAG